>PNOF01000001.1 GCA_013824645.1 Syntrophus sp. (in: bacteria)
AAATCGGTAATATCGAGAATGGCCCCGATCAGACCACCAACTGAACCATCCATGTTGAGAAATGTGGCTTTGTGGAAAAACACATTATGAACAACTCCATCCGTATCTTTTACTGTAGACTCGTAAACCTGTAGTCCCTGGTTCCGAAGCAAATCCTGATCCTTTTCATGATATATATCAGCAATTTCCTTCAAGGATATCTCGTAGACCGATTTGCCAATAATTTGTTCCCTTTTTTGTCCAAAGTATTTCTCGAAGGAACTATTACACCCCATGTATCTGCCTTCCGAATCCTTGTAAAAAACAGGCACCGGCAGAGCATCAATTAACCGCTGCTGGAATATCGCCGCTTGTTGCAGCTTCCGGTCCATCTCCGTGCGTTCCGTGATATCCTCGTATACGGCCACAATCTCACCTGACGGCAATTTATATACATAATTCTCACGCCAACTGCTTATTCTCTGATCGTTATACAGGGCTGCAGGATATCCTTCCGGTTTACCCGTTTTGTAGACCTTTTTTAAGACCTCAAAGAGACCGAACTCCTCAACACCGGGAAAGACTGTGCGCACCGATTTGCCTATAACATGTTTTCGGGAAATGCCCTCAATCTTTTCTGCAGTTGTGTTGAAATCCGTGAAAACGAAATCATCTCCGCCATTCACAGCCTCATAAATAGCTACACAACTGTGTATGTGCTCGAAGAGTTCTCTAAATTTAGTCTCGCTCTCTTGAAGGACATTCTCTGCTCGTTTTCGTTCAGTGATGTCCCTTGCGATGGCACAGATACCAACGATTTCTCTTGTGGTATTCAGAATGGGGGAAACTGCGAGAGACACATGGAAGGGCGTACCGTCCTTTCTCAGACGGACGGTCTCTAAATGATCGACACGTTGTCCTGAGGTGACCTTTTTTTGTATTTTGAGCATCTCATCTTTCCTGTCCGGAGGGGCCAACATGGAAACGCCACACCCGAAGACTTCCTGGGCGGTATACCCATAGATCCTCTCTGCGCCCTTATTCCAGCTTACGATGGCACCGTTCACGGTTGAACTGAAAATAGCATCATCCGAGGATCCGATGATATTGGCTAATAATGAGTTTTTTTGAATAAGATTGTCTTTTTGAAGAGATGACTCCTCCAGTTTTAAGATACGTTGCCGGAGTTCTCCCACTTCCCGGACCAGATCGTCTTTCTTCATGTTTCTTGGATCCATTTCGCCTCCTTGCCCTTCTCGTCTTTGACATTCATCAGCTGTAGAGCATTGCTATCTTCTCTTGGTGTCTGAAATCGGTGTCTGCTCTCATAATAATTCATCTTGAGAAAAAAGTTGTCAGCGTCTCTATTTCCAGGTCTTCGTATCCCATATATGATCTCTGCGTTAATATTGTGTCATACCTTATTATGCATTATGACACATTATTATTCCATTAATAAATAATATGGTTTCTTACAACATTTGGATATTGCATCGAAACGATGATAAAAATGATAAAGTGGGCATTTATTGACATAGATTTCTCGTTTTATGTCGTATGCTTTATCGGGAATCCACAGACTACGCAATATACTTACAATCTGGCCAAGCAGAAAGCATGGGCCCGACAAATGAATGCCGATAGAAATTTTCACTCTTTGGAGAAACCTACCGACTGCGGAGGAAGCAGCAAACAGATTTTACTCCTATAATTTTTTCAAAATGGAATTCCATTGAAAATTGGCACTGTCACCTACCTACGAATCTTGCATCAAGTAATACGGCGAGAGTCAACAATTACCAGTCGAAGTATGCAGCAGCATGCAGAATAAAAGCTGAGCGGCTTCCCTAAGCCGGCTTCGGCCTGCGATTCGTCACATAGATGCCGACACTCACGAGAATGAGTCCGAGGATCAAGCCCGTAGTCAACTGCTCTCGTAAAAAGATAGCACACGCAGCCACACCGAATACGGGAGAGAGGAATGTGAAGATGGCAAGCTCAGATACGGGGTAGATATGGATGAGTTTGAACCACACAAGGTATGATGCGAAAGCGACAATCACGGAAGAATAGATCACCGCTGTTGTCACGGCGCTGCTTACGTTCAAGACCCATTTCGGCTCAAGAAAAAGAGCGCAGACAAAGGTCACCGGAACGGAGAAAACGAGCTGATACAGAAATGTATGGATGGGGTGGACCCGATCAGCCAGATATTTCTTGATGTACACCGTGGTGGCCCCCCAGAACATGGCAGCTGCCAACTGCAGAATGTCTCCGAAGAGCATCGACGGGGTCCACGACCTCGGCTTGCCCAGAAACACAAGGTACAGTCCGGCGAATGCAAGGAGAAGGCCTGCAACCTTGGTGAAGGTTAGTTTCTCCTTCAGGAAGAGATAAGCGCCGAGGACCACTACGAAGGGGGAACAGTTGACGAGGATTATAGCACGTGCAGCATCGGTATACCGCATCCCCCAATAAATGCAGACGAACTCCAGACCGAAGAGGAGACCCACTATGAACCCGTGAAAAAGACGTATATCCTTATGAAACAAGGGCTCTTTGATGGAGATGCAATAGACGATGCCAAAAGCCGAGGCGATTGCCGACCGGAGAAAGGAGTTGAAGACGGGCGAAAATCCCAGATTGGCAATTTTGATTGCAGGGTAGTTCAACCCCCACAGCATGGTCAGAACAACCAGTATAAAAAAACCTTTACCATCAAGATGGTCCTTAATCACTCGAGTTACCCCCACAAAAGAGATATTCAGCCGGCTTTATGTTGGTGTAAAATTAACACGTGCCAAAGATAGAAATCAAGAACTGTTATTCTAAATAAATTCTAAAGAGAGGAAACATCTGAAACAAACGATGAATACAAATTCAGAATTCCAGTTGCCCTCACAATTAAATCTTGCCGATGCTATATCGAAGACGGGCAACACTGATTTACCTTCTGACAGGCACTGTGTGCCTAAAGGATTACTATGTATAAGTTAGTATAGTTGTCAAAGATGCGGTTTCGTTTGTTTCAGGCTGCTATGCGTAACAAAATATATTGACCATTTGAGTGGAAGGAATATTATCTTTGACGTTGAGGATTGCCATTTGAAAGTTGCTACTAAACCTAAATGGCTGTCTGTGTTTATTTAAGGAAGTATTGCAGTTTTGTTCCACATTACGTTGTCCAACTTCATCCAGGGGGGTTATGCTATTGTTTGAGAGGGGATCACGGCCAGAGAAGCATTAAGAAAAATAGCACAGATACTGTCGTAAATATTCTTCATAATCTATTGACGCTGCCCTGGTATCAGCTTTTTTTCTCGAACTTGATCTTCGTAATCCTTTTTTTTCCTAAACCGACAACGGTAAATTTATAGAGGCCCTGATAGATAATCTCGCCACCTCTTGGCATTCCCTGTAACTGCGCCAGAATGAACCCGCCAAGCGTCTCATAGTCTGTTGATTCGGGGATGTCGAGCTGGAGACGTTCGTTTAAATCCCTTATTGAATATGATGCATCGATGATATAGGATCCGTCCCGCAGTTTTTCGATCTTATCGTCAATATCAGTTTCATCCATAATCTCGCCGAAGATCTCTTCCATGATATCTTCAAGGGTAACGATACCCGCCGCAGTTCCATATTCATCGATGACAATGGCAAGATGCTGTCGTGTTCTCTGCATCTCCTTGAGAAGAATACTGATCTCCATTGTTTCAGGAACAAAAACAGGCTTCTTGAGTATTTTCTCCAATTGGAAAGATTCTTTCTCGTGCCATATATGTTTCGTAATCTCCTTGTGGTAGACAACACCGATAATATTATCAAGATTATCCCTGTAAACGGGATACCGTGAGAATTCGTTTTCAATAATATAACCGAGCACTTTGTCCCTGCTGTCCTCAACATCAATGGCATAGACATTGGGTTTAGGCACCATGATCTCTTTTACAGAGCGGTCGGCAAACTGGAATACACCGTGGATAAGCTCTTCTTCGGTGCGGTCGAAAACGCCTTTTCTCCTGCCTTCTTCGAGCAATATCTTGATCTCACCTTCACCAACATGTTCTTCTCTGTGCTTCAGGTTAAGACTCTTGACAATCAACATAGTGCTGAAAGAAAGAAAATTGACAAGAATAGAAAAAAAACGGGACACAAAATCAAAGATGGGGGCGATAAAGAGGGACACTTTCTGTTTGTTGCTTAAAGCGACATATTTCGGGACAAGTTCACCGAAAATAAGGAAAAGATAGGTCAGAACCACTACAACAATACCAAGCGAAAGGGTCTCTGAAAAGGGTTTTATGAAGGAGATCGTATTGAAAAGAGGAGCCAGATATTGAATTGCAATGGTCCCGCCGATGGCTGACGCGAGGGTCCCGAAGAGGGTAATGCCGATCTGGACAGCAGAGAGAAACCTCTCGGGATTTTCCTTCATATGCAGGAGCGTTTCGACCTTCCTGTCTTTCCTCTCTTTGAGCAATTCTTTGATTTTACTTTTTCTGAAAGAGATAATAGCTGTCTCCCCTGCAGAAAAAATCCCATTGAGCAGAACAAGAATAAGGACAAAAATGATCTCGAGTACGGGGCTATCCATTATTACCATTAAATTGATCTTTGACCTGGTACATGAATGCTTCAAGCCTTGTATGAATATTCGTCGCGCCCTGTCCGTCATAGGCAACATTCATGACGGGGACATTATAATCCTTGTTGACAAGACTCATGATAGCGCCTGATATGGTCCCCGGCATACAGGTAAAGGGCATGGCATTGACAATACCGGAAACCCCTTTATGGGCAAAATCGATACTTTTACCAATACTCAATATGGCTTCTCCCTCAAAGCTTTCATGGATATAGGGGCTTGCCTTTTCCAGGATGTCCCTCACCTTTGGTTCTGCTCCATATTTGAGATGTGGTTTGAATATTTCTTCCAGCATATGCTCGTCCTTATGCTGAATATAACCGGTTATGAGAAGCTTGGCAAGTCCCATAATGCTGTCTTCTTTCTTACTCTTTTTCTTGCCGGTATAATTAATATAGGATATCCATTCCGCAATCGGCGCAAGCCATACCACACCGCCCAGCTCTTCGATTCTTTTTATGAGATCATTGTTACTGAAGCGGTTTGAACGAATATAGATCTCACCTACTACCCCGATAACAGGTTTTTGTACATCACTCTTTTCAATATCGAGGAACTTTTGCACGATAGTCCGAAGAACACTGAGAATGTCTTTTCCGCCGGCTTCTATTGACCGGGAAATAGACGTAAGCGCTTCCCGATAAAGGCGATCGCTCTCTCCTGCCTTTTTCTCATAAGGACGTGTTTCATGGAGCATCTTGATGATAAGATCTGTGGCAACAACAGCACGCCATGCAAGGCGTGAAAATTGCCCGCCCACAATATCAAGCTCCCTGTAGAACCGGTGGTCCTGATTAGGGGCATAAATAGGTACGTTATCAAAACCAGCTTCATTGAGGACCATTCTATGGAACCGGTGATATTGACCAAAACGGCAGGGACCATCGCCGGATGGCATAAAAAAAGCGCTCTTATGGGGATCAAAACCCTCTTTTCTGGTAGTCTTTAGCATATCTCCTGTTGTAAGGATACAAGGATAACATTCCTTACCCGTGGTATACTTTCTTCCGAGAACAACAGTGGCTTCATCGGATTCTTCCATTACCTCCGCATCGACACCACAGGCCCTGAAAGCGCTGGAGAGGGTATACGCGTGGTCCGACATGGGAGGGATATAAATCTTTCGTTTCTTGCCATTCGATTCGAATTTCGACACCCTGTATTGAATATCCTCTGTTTCGGACTTTGCATTCTTTACGCTGTCTATAAAGGCTTCGAGCCTCGTTACGACCCCAGCATCGGCGCTATGTTCATCTATTTCCAGTTGGAGATAGGGCTTACTCCCCATGATTTTTTTAAAGAAATGAGTGATAAACGAATCAGGGCCGCAACCGAAACCGGTCACATAAACACCGTAAAGGTTCTTATGGGATTTAATGAATTTCGCTGCCTTCAATATTTTCCGCCCATATCCCCAGTACATTTTTTCAAAATCACTGTCGTCGTCGGCAATATCAGTGAGGGGCAGCATATCCATAGGTATCGGGTGTATACCGAGATTAATCAGCTTCTTATGGATGTTGAGATTGGCCCCGGCATCAGCGCTGTTATAAGGCCTTCCAATAATCACCATGGCCTTGTCATCATCGCTCATTGATGACAAAAACTGGGCGCCGGTGTCAGTGCATTTCCGGTAAAAGGCATCCTGGACGTCCATTGCAACCCGAAATGCCTTCTCAACCCGTCCTTTTGAGATTTTATATTTTTTGAAATGTTTTATAAGGTCCTGCAGGGCAACCTTTTCCCCTTCACCAAAATATATAACCGGGGAATCAAGATGGACGCCCATCTCTTTAAAGTTAATAGACGCCTTGATTGTATACGGCAGGGATTGGGCATAGGGACAGGAAAATGAGTTAGGTGCGCCCTCGGAAGATTTTTTAAGATTAATGACGCTTGGTATAAAAATCCTTTTCACCCCTTTGGCGATAAGGTTAAGGACATGCCCATGGGCAAGCTTTATGGGGAAACAGCTTTCAACGATAATGTTCTCCACTCCGCTGCGGATGGTCTTTTTATTCGTCATATCGGAAAAATGTACTGAAAAACCCATCTCTGTAAGCAAACTCTTCCAGAAGGGGAGAAATTCGTGCATATGGAGGAACCGGGGTATGCCAATCTGAATACCGTCAGTGATTTGACCGGTATAGCTATTATTGAGAAGATCTTCCCTTATTTTGAAAAGATCGGGAATGTCCTTTTTCTCCACATTCCTCACAACATCATATTTTTCACACCTGCTCCCGTAATAGAGGGGAGATTCTTTTTCAACAGTGACCCTTCTGATCTCGCAGAGATTCTCGCATCCTTTACACTCAAAAGTATCGATGCCATATTGTCTCTTGCTCAAATCAAAACCCTTAAATGTGCTTTTTTCCCAGGTCTTTTCTTTCATGGCAAGAATTGCCGCACCTATGGCGCCGGTAACATCGTGATGAGGCGGGACAGTGATAGGCTTCCCGAGGACTTTTTCAAAGGCAGCTACAACACCCTTGTTGAATGCTGTTCCTCCCTGAAAAAAAATTCTCTTCCCTATTCTTCGATCAGCTACGACCTTATTTAAATAATTCTGCACAATCGAATAGGCAAGACCGCCTACAATATCCTCTGTCTGTGCCCCTTTTTGCTGGTGGTGGACCACATCAGACTCAATAAAAACAGTGCATCTCTCACCCATTTTGACGGGTTTTTTCGATGACAGGGCAAGCTCACCGAATTCATTCTTTATGGAGATCCCCAGCTTTTCCGCCTGTTCTTCAAGAAAGGAACCTGTTCCCGCAGCGCATGCCTTGTTCATCTCGAAATCAACAATAACGCCATTCTCAATACTGATATATTTTGAATCCTGCCCGCCGATTTCAAATATAGTATCCACATGGGGATCAATATCAATGGCAGCTTCAGCCTGAGCGGTAATCTCGTTCCGTACGATATCGGCGCCGATAAAATCGGCAGTCAGGTACCGGCCTGAACCTGTGGTCCCTGCACCGATAATTTCAATCCTGTCGCCCACCTCTTCCCCGATTTCAGAAAAACCTCTCTTGACCGCTTCAAGGGGTCTGCCCTCGGTCATGAGATATCTCTTTGCAATAATGTTTTTGTTCTCATCAATGAGAACAAGATTGGTGCTGATTGAACCAACATCTACACCGAGATATACCCTTGTCTTTTCTTTGATGGCCTTCAGGTCATAGGCTACATGGAGGTTTTCTTTCGAAATGGTGAGAGGTTCCAGTGAATCTTCAATGTTTTCTTTCATGAGATATTCATCGAGCTTCGCAAGTCCTGAAAAAGGCTGCTTTAACGAAGGGTCTTCGATAACGGCATAGAGAGCACCGATAGCCCCCATGGCCGTATAATGCTCGGGGACCAGAAATTCATCGTCCTTAAGGGCAAAAACATCTTTCAAGGCCTTCCTCATACCCCCATTGGCGGCAACGCCACCGATAAACGCTACGGGGGTCTTTATATCTTTTCCTTTTGCGATATTACCTTTAAAATTTCGGGCAAGGGCATAGCAGAGGCCGGCAACAATCTCGTAGTCAGGTGTTGCGATCTGCTGGAGGTGGATCATATCCGATTTGGCAAATACGGTACATCTGCCCGCTATCCTGGGAATGTTCTTTGATTTTAGAGCAACCTCACTGAATTCCTCTATGGTAAAACGAAGTCTCGAAGCTTGCTGGTCAAGAAAAGAACCCGTTCCGGCCGCACAAAGGGCATTCATGGAGAAATCCTTTACCCGTAAGGTTCCATTCTTGCCTGCCGGTTCAAATATAATGAGCTTTGAATCCTCTCCTCCAATGTCAATGACACTGCCCGTCCGGGGATAGAGCCGGTTGAACCCCCTGGTAATTGCAACAATTTCGTTAATACAGGCGGCCCCTATGAGGGATGAAAATATTTTAGCCCCCATTCCCGTTGTTGCAATAAAATCTATACCATACCTGTCTATACCATCCTGTATGATATCCCGGGCAACCTCGAAGGGTTTCCCCATATGTCTGATATACTGTGTCGTAACGATGTCACCGTTCTTATTCATAACAGCAACATCGACGCTTACAGAACCGATATCAATGCCAACCCTATACATGCTAACTCCCCAAGACATACCCAAGGTTTTGATTTTATAGTATTTTTATGTTAATAAGTATCACATTGAATGTGTGTTTTTCAAGACAAAAGATGGATAATTCATTTAAGCATGCCGATCTTGAGAACATAAAGGTTTATATTAACAGTTAGTTAAGGTGTTTCCTTGCCAATGAAAAGAATGTATATAGTGGTAAAAGGCATTGTTCAGGGTGTCTCTTATCGGTATAATACGGAAAAAAAGGCCAACGAGTATCAGCTTACCGGATGGGTAAAAAATGCATCCGATGGAAACGTGGAAATACTCTGTGAAGGCAGGGAAGATAGTATCAATCAATTTATTGAATGGTGCAAAGTTGGGCCTCGCGGGGCCCACGTAGAAGAGGTACATACAGAATGGGGAGAATATACCGGTGAATTCCGTGCATTTGAAATCAGATATTAAACATTCCTATTATCCGCTCTTCCTTGATATCACAGATAAGCAATGCCTTGTTCTCGGAGGGGGCAAAGTTGCAGAGCGGAAAGTTGCCATGCTCCTTCAATTTAACGCTCGCGTTATTGTAGTCAGCCCCTTCATTACAAAGGTACTCCTTAAACTCCACCGGGAAGATAAAATAGAATGTTTTCAACGGGTATATACTGCGGAAGACCTTAATGATGCTGCCCTCATTTTTGCCTGTACAGACAACAGCGCCATCAACAAAAGGATCAAAAAAGATGCAATTCAAAAAAATATCCCCGTCAATGTGGTGGATAACCCCGACCTGTGCGATTTTATCGTCCCATCGATTGTGAAAAAAGGGGACCTGACAATCGCTATTTCAACCTCCGGGACATTGCCGCTTCTGTCAAAAAAACTCCGGGAAAAGATCGAAGAGACTATTACCGATGATTATCTGGAATATCTTCATATTGTGGGAGAATTCAGAAAACACCTTATAAAAACAGTGAAAGAAGGGCAGAAGAGAAACATGATTATGAAGAAGATCGAGAGAATGGATATTCAAGAGGTCGTCGCAACAGGTCTTTCTCAAATTAAAACGATCTTTGGCCTCACGTCAAAATGAATATTTACCTTCTTTACGGCGCCCTCATTCTTTACCTTGCATCAACATCGTTGTATCTGTTTATTCTCATAACAAATAAAACAAAGATGGAAAAGGTTGCCCATTATATGCTCATACTCGGGTGTTTCGTCCATCTGCTTTCCCTCATTGTGCGGTATTTTCAGGCAGGTTATGCGCCGATCACAAACCTCCATGAGTCTCTCTCCTTCCTTGCGTTCTGTATAGCCGGCTTTTTTCTCTATCTCAAGAAAATCTATAAGATTCAGTCCATGGGAATCATAATCCTGCCTCTGCTCTCGTTGCTCCTCATCCTGGCCCTCGCACACCCCGCAGAGATAAAGCCACTCCCTCCTGCTCTGAAAAGCTGGTGGTTGCCGATCCATACGGTATTCATCTTTCTCGGCAATGCAATTTTTTTCGTTGCCTTCTTTGTTTCAATACTCTATCTCATCATTGAAAGAGGAATCAAAAAGAAAAAAAAACTGACCTTTTCCGAAAAACTTCCTTCCCTCGATACTCTCGACAGGGTTAACTACAAATGTATGTCCTGCGGTTTCCCCTTTTTGACCATTGGTATTATCACCGGTTCAATCTGGGCAGGATTAGCCTGGGGGTCACACTGGAACTGGGACCCGAAAGAAACCTGGTCGCTTATTACATGGATCGTATATGCCATCCTGATCCATAACAGACTCACTATCGGTTGGCGGGGAAGGAAAACAGCTTACATGATGATACTGGGCTTCCTTTTTATACTCTTCACCTTTCTGGGGGTGAATTTTCTCATGAAAGGACTCCATTCTTATGTTTAACAGCAGGGAGCAGGGAACTCCATACCTGACCGTATTGGGGCTCAACCACAACACGGCGCCGATAGAGATACGGGAAAAGATGTTTATCCGGGAATCGGATGTACCTGATCTCCTTGAAAAAATAAAAGAAACGGGCATCGATGAATCAGTAATTATTTCTACCTGTAACAGAACGGAAATCTATTTTCACACCGATAAACACGAGGAATCTCTCAAAAAATTAGAAGAAACGCTTTCGGAGGTGTTTCAAGCACACCCGGAATGGTTTAACAAATTCACCTACACATTTCACAATGCAGAGGCATACAAACACTTGTTTCTCGTCGCATCGGGCCTAGACTCTCTCGTGATCGGAGAACCGGAAATCCTGGGCCAGGTTAAAGACGCATACAGAATTGCTGTTGTTTGTAATGCCACAGGGTCTTTCCTCAATAAAGTCTTTCATAAAACATTCAATACAGCAAAAAGAATACGGACAGAAACAAAAATAGGGTATAACCCCCTCTCGATCAGTTCTATGGCTATTGAACTTGCGAAACAAATTTTCGGGGACCTGAGCGAGAAAAAGATACTCGTCGTCGGTGCCGGCGAAATGTGTGAAACAGCCCTGAAATATTTTCAGAAAGAAGGTCTCAATGAAGTCCTCATCGTCAACCGCACCTACCAAAAGGCCTGCAAACTTGCTGAAGAGATCGTGGGTAGTGCCTATCCTTTTCATGAATTGTCGGAACTTCTTGTTAACGTTGATGTTGTCCTTACTTCAACGGGTTCCGAAAAACCACTTATAGACAAAACATTTATGCATACTGTCATGAAAAAAAGAAAAAACAGGCCTCTCTTTCTCATTGATATAGCAGTGCCACGGGATATTGCGCCGGAGGTTAATGACATCGAAAACGTGTATCTCTATGATATTGATGACCTTAAAGAACTTTCACAACAACATTTTGCCGACAGGCTGAAAGAATCTGAGAAAGCCCATACTATCATCGAAGAAGAGGTGGATAAGTTTGCAGAAATTCTGAAACAACTCAATTTGAACCCCCTCATCACACAAACCCTGAACCGCGCAGAAGAAATAAGATCAAAAGAACTGAAAAAAACTCTGCAAAAACTGAAGAATGCAGATGACAATACGATCCGCACTATAGATGCCCTGACAAAGACAATCACCAATAAACTGGTACATCCCTATATTGCCCTCATTAAACAAAACAGCAGCGATGCGACAGGGGAAGCTCTGAAGAAATATTTTCAATTCGAGGAAGAAGATGAAGAAGAGATGGATAATCGGGACAAGGGGTAGCAAACTCGCCCTCAGACAAACACATATTGTTATGGAAGGGCTTCAACGACAGTATCCGGATTACGAATTTATCATCAAAACGATCAAAACAACAGGCGACACGATATGGGATAAACCGCTCCATCTCATCGGCGGGAAAGGACTTTTTGTAAAAGAGATTGAAGAACAACTGCTTAATAAAAACATCGATATGGCCGTCCATAGTGTCAAGGACCTTCCGGCGGAACTGGAAGAGGGGCTTCGTTTGGGCGCAGTTCTAAAACGGGAAGACCCCAGAGATGCCTTTATCTCTTCCACAGGCAAGAGACTGCATGAGATGACAAAAGGATCGAGAATCGGCACGGGCAGCCTCAGACGGAAAGCTCAACTGCTCAACTACAATAAGGCCCTTAAAATAGTGCCCATACGGGGCAACATTGATACACGGCTCAGGAAACTCGAAACAGAAAAGATGGATGGCATTGTACTTGCCTCTGCGGGTGTAAAAAGAATGGGCCTGGAAAAGCATATCACGGAGATCCTCCCTCTTGACATCATGATCCCTTCCTGTGGTCAGGGAGCAATAGGGATCGAGATCAGGGCCGAAGAGGATGCCGTGAAACTCCTTGAGGCCCTCAATGACGAAAAAACTTTCCGGGAAGTATCCGTCGAAAGAACACTCCTTAAAATGATAGGTGGAGGGTGCCATTTGCCGCTGGGCATTCATGTCTCAATATCAGGCAACACAGTACTGCTTTACATCTCAATGGGGGCAGAAGACAACAGACTCTCTATTCACGAACAACATACCGGGCATATAGAAGGTATCCCACTGCTCATTTCTGAAGTGTTTCACAAATTAAAAAAATTTCTCGCCTGACGAACAAAAACTAAATGCCTCCCAAAACCGGGAGGCATTTAGTAAAAAACAACGCTGTTTGTATTATATTGCTTCCTTGAGGGCTTTTCCTGCGGTGAATTTTGGTACTTTCCGTGCAGGGATCTTGATCTCTTTACCGGTTCTCGGGTTTCTTCCTTTTCTTGCTTTTCTCTTTGAAACTGAGAAGGTGCCAAAACCAACAAGTGTTACCCTTTCTTCTTTCTTGAGAGACCCTTTTACGCCGTCAAGAAAAGCTTCCAACGCTTTACCCGCTTTAGCCTTGGAAATTTCTGCTCCAGATGCCATCTTACTGATCAATTCTGCTTTTGTCATGCTTACCCCTCCTTAGAGTTTGAATTTACAGTGGTTCCCATAGTTCCCACCTTCTAAATAGTTTATACTCTTGATTTTACACAATATGCAACATTTTTTTTCAGTTTTCTAATATTTTTTTAGATCCGCCCGTAGTCATCATCTATACGCTCAATATCATCTTCGCCAAAATAATCGCCAAGCTGTACTTCTATATATACCAATCTTTGCGCGCCTTTATTGGTCATCCTATGGGGCAAACCCTGTGGTATGTCAATCGCCTGGCCACTTAACAGCTTTGTCTCTTTCCCGTCAACGGTTACAACCGACTCACCCTGAACAATAAACCAGTGTTCTTTCCTTCGTTGATGTCTCTGAAGGCTTAAACGTCCATTGGGTTCAACGGTAATCCGCTTTACCTTATGGTCCATCTCATCAGCAAGGACCTCATAAAACCCCCAGGGACGATGCTCCATTTCTCTTTTGCTCTCTGCCATGATACCCCCTCTCGTTCTTCTTCCATATAAAGAACTCTCTTTTGTGGGTCCTTCTTCCCCTTTGCTGATAACATTAGCACACAATAGTGCTGGCAGACAAGAGTGATGTAGTATCTTAATGATTTGATAATTGGTTATGAAAGTTTGTCGGCGCTACAGCAGTTCTTTCGTTGATTTAGTTATGATGATCTCTATTCTCCTGTTGAGAGCCCGGTTCTCTGCCGTATCATTAGGCGCTACCGGTCTGTGTTCGGCATAACCAACTGCAGATATCCTCTCAGGAGAAAAATCGTACTTTTCGATGAAATATCTAACCACTTCCGTTGCGCGCCGGACGGAAAGCTCCCAGTTTGACCTGAATTCACGGGTATTAATGGGGACATTATCGGTGTGGCCCTCGATCCTGATGTGATTGTTGACACTTTTCACAACAGGTACAATCTTGTCAAGAGCATTTTTTGCTTTCTCTTTAAAATCGGCTTTACCCTCATCAAAAAAAGCTTTATCAAGAATTCTGATAACAGTGCCTCTTTCATCGACAAAAACTGAGATGTTCTTCTGACTCGCGCCGTTGCCGGCAAGACTGTGTAACTCATCTTTTAGTTTTTTTTGCACCTCTTCACTGCTGCCCTGTGCCATTTTGATCGGTAAATCAAAGGAGACTATGCCGGCAGCTTTGGCCTGGCCGGGAGCGTTTGCCCCCCCGGTAAAGATCGTCTTTAAATGACCGACAACCTCTTCATACTTCTGCGTGTCTTTTTTCGAAAACACATACATCATGATAAAGAAGGCAAGAAGCAGTGTAATCAGGTCTGCATAGGTAATAAGCCACCGTTCATTATTTTCATGTTCTTCTTCTGTTTTTTTCCGTTTCAAATACGCCCCTCCCGTCTCTTATCGGGAAGAAGGAAAGAAACTAATTTCATCCGTATTACCCGGGGATTATCACCCATAGCCAGCGAAATTATCCCTTCAGTGATAATTTCGAGATAGAGGGCCTCATGCTGGTGTTTGTGCTTCAGCTTATCGGAAATAGGGAGGTAAATGAGGTTTGCCATAGCGACACCCCAGAGAGTTGCGATAAAAGCGCTTGCTATTGCAGAGGCCATATTGGAACTGTTTTCCATGTTCCCCAGGGCATGGATCAATCCGAGAACAGTTCCCATGATGCCAAGGGTCGGCGAAAATCCGCCGAGTTTATTAAAAAACATGGCGCCCGCTTTATGTCTTTCTTCTGTATAGAACATTTCTATCTCAAGGATTTCTCTGATCTTATTCGTTTCAAAACCATCAATGGCAAGCTGGATCGCCTTTTTCAAAAAAGGCTCTCTGATATCTTCAAGTTCTCTCTCAAGACTTAAAAGTCCATTCTTCCGCGCTTTCTGGGCAAGATCAAAGATAAGTTCTATGATCTCCTCTGTATCCATCTCTTTATCGAATAGGGCCACCTTCGCCAGGCTTGGTAAATTGGCGAGTTGTTTCATAGAGGTAGTAATGGCTGCAGCACCGAAGGTCCCAAAAATAACCAGGATTATCGCCGGGATCTGAATAAGCGCCGAAAGATGGCCTCCTTCCATAAGGAAAGAAAGAATAAGGGAGCCGACGCCTAAAGTGAGACCGAGTATAGTTGCAATATCCATAGTTCATCAACTCGTTGTTTCTTTTTTTTGTCTCAGATACTCTCTTTCTTTTACAAATATATAATTAATCAAAATGTCCCTGTCCTTTTCGTTGATAACGAGGAATTTCAAGGCTATCCCAAAGCGCCCGATGGTACTGCTTATGAGATCTTGAGCCCTCACGACCTCACATATGGCTGTAATTTTCGGATAGGGAAAAACAGGGATGACTACCTTGAGCTCAACATAGACCCCTTGCTGCAGGGGACTGTCACATTCAAATTGAAGGCCTGCGCCGCTGATATTAACATCTGTCTGTAGGCCATGATAAGCTTCACCACATTGCAGCTTATACAAATAATCAATAATTGTATCGAGCTTCTTGTTAATAACCTGCATGTATGCATAGATCTGGTCGTTCTTGCTCGTGGATTCCTTTTCTTCTTTAAAATAGACTTCGTTTATTTTGTCAATTACCTGCGTTGAATTGTGGAGGATAAAATCTTTCAGTTTAGCAAAGTCTTCGGCGCTTATCTGTCTATACTCGATAAGCAGATGGTCGTGGACTCTAAAGAACTCTCTCTTCTCATCTTCCCGCATTGTAACCATCTCGTATCAAATCAACAAAGCTTTCGGCGATAGAAGGATCGAACTGGCTCCCCTTGCAGCGTGTTATTTCGACAGCTATCTCGGCCCTGCTTGCTGCCTTTTTGTATGGCCTTTCGGTACCCATAGCATCATAGGTATCACATACGGCAATGATCCTTGAGCAGAGCGGTATTTCCTCGCCGGAGAGGGCATCCGGGTATCCGCTTCCATCGTATTTTTCGTGATGGTGCCGTATGATTTTTGCCTCTCTGGATAAGATCTCGAATCTGCTCATGATCTCCTCGCCATATATCGAGTGACCTTTCATGATGGCATATTCTGCATCTGTCAATCCTTGCGGTTTCAATAATATCGCGTCAGGAATGCCAATTTTACCAAGGTCATGGACTGGACCCACAACCTTTATGGCGTCCCGCTCATACTCGTTAATCCCCATCCTTTCTCCCAGTATGAGGCTCATCTCGGTAACGCGCTTGCAATGACCTTCCGTATAAAAATCCCTCTTGTTGATAGCAATAATAAGGGATTTCAATGTGTGGAGGATGTTTTCGAAAAGACTCTCATAGAGCATTCTGTTCTCGATCTGTGTTGACGCTTTATCTGCGATTAGTTTCAAGAAAAATATATCACCATCGAGAGATCGTTTATTTCCGTTTCTATTGGCCATGGTTTCAGCCATGATAAATCCGATACATTCACCCTTGATGATAAGGGGCAGGTATAATCGATTATCTTGTAACACGTGCCTTCCCGCCATACGGGCTTCACCAAAAGAATCACCGGCTATAGAGATCTTGTGGCCGTTTTCAGGGATAACATTATTATCTTTTGCGTAGCCTGTGTATAAAATAAGCTCTTTATTATCATTGTCAGTGACATAGTATCCACAGGATTTCACATCCATAATTTCCCCTACTATATGGACCATCTTTTCATAAATATCATCATATATATTGATAGTGTTAAATTTGTTGGAAATGTGGTACATCATGGTCAGTTCTTTGATCTTCTTCTGCAGCTCCCTGTTTAGGACCTCTATCTTTTTTTTATCTTCGAGATTATGGAGTATGTTTTCTTTCTCGATCAATAGCCGTCTCTCTCTGACAACCCGCATCATGACGAGCATCAGCTTGTCAAGTTCAAAGGGTTTCAGGAGAAAATCGGAAGCCCCCTTCTTCATAGCATCTATGACAAAACTGGGATCATAATAACCTGTTATCATAATAACAGCAACGCTCGGCTTACTCTCCTTGATGGCATCCAAAAGGGATATACCGTTTATATCGGGCAATCTTACATCAAGAAGAACAATATCAATGTCCTTTTTGTTGAGAATGTCGAGGCCATCGTAACCCATTGACGCTTGATAGACATCACAGTCGTTGAGGGAAAGAAAATCAGCGAGTACATCAACAACTTCCTGATTATCATCAATTATCAGTATTTTAGAACCGCCAATCATGCATGCACCATATCTCCAATTATTTCAATCAACAGGAGATTAATCAATCAGGAGTCTCCTTCTTCGCAACTTTTCAAGATTTTCTATTTCTTTCACAATATTTTCCGTATTACTGACCGGCGCGATAACAACCTCTTCGGGTACGTTATTTTCATCACTCTCTTGGCTCTTCTTCCGGTACCTGTCTATTTCATCATAAAAACCCTTAAGGGTTCCAACGAGCTGTGCATTGAGTTTTTTAAGTCTCACCTTATCACGGGCATTCTTTACCACCACACTCAGTTCTTCCATCCTGAAGGGCTTTACAATATAATCAAAAGCCCCTATTCTGACTGCCTCAACGGCAGTATCCATAGACGCATAGCCGGTAATGATGACAAATTCGGTTATATCGTTTTCCTGTTTAATTGTTTTTATCAATTCCATGCCCGGCAGTTCCGGCATGTTCAGATCGGTGATGATAAGATCGTAAGAATGCTGCTTTTGCTTTTCCAGGGCCTCTTTTCCGTTATCAGCCCCTTCTACACTGTCACCTTCTCCCTTAAGATACTCCTCCAGGATCTCCCGCAATCCCCTGTTATCATCAACAACGAGTATTCTGAAATCTTCATCATTCCTGGTCATACTTTTTCTGCTTTTCTGTCAGCTTTTCAGTCATCTGTTCTCCTATCCGGTCGTAGAGCATCTTTTTCATCCCTTCCCTCGAGATATCCACCTCGTCTTCCCTCGTAACGTAATCAAGGTTTTTTTCCGTTTGGCCAGCCTTGACTTTCATGCTTTTCATGTAAGTCTTGATGACACTGCTTATTTGATAATCTGATATGGTCATCGCTTTATTCCTTATATTGTTATCGGATAGCACAACAAATACTTAAGATTTTTTTTCAGCCAATTCTGTCGAAAAAAACCGGCATGTAAGGAAAGGGGAACTTTGAAGAATATTTCTTGATAGCTTTCTTATTTTTTGACAGTTTGTCAATTTCTTCGATAACCTTTTTTCTTTCCGTTTCGAGTCTTTCCAGTATTAATGTCTCACGAAAAAGGCATTTTCCCATCTCTTCTCCGAATACACGGGGGTCGTTTTTCAGTAGATTGCCGATGTAGGAATCCCGCTTCATCAAAGATTCAACAAATTTATCCTGTTCCTCCTCCTTGAGGGCTTTTTCAGTCAATAAAATAAAATCTTCTCTTTGCCAATGTTCCACAACTACCCCTTTATGTGTTGTCTTCCACCTGCACTGCATTATCTTCGGTAAACCATTGTTTTAAAAGAGTGGAGCGCTCAATTAAGAGCTGGAGTTCGTTGAGTCGTTTTTCGAGTCCTCCCTGCTCCTTGTTTAACTGTTTATCGAGTAACAGCGCCCCTTCATCCTTTTGGCTTGCCCTTAATTGAAGGATCTGTTTGTCGTCAGCATAAATGCCGGCATAGGGGTGGACGAAATAGTTGATCCTCTCATAAAGAGAACTGCCAAGTCCCTTTATGGTATTCAGTGTTTCTTCCCTATTAGATGAAATGGCCCCCTCAAGAGTGGGCATATCAAGACGTAATAAATTGTTTTTCTCGATGGATAAGCCTATCATCTGGGCCTTCTGAAATTCTTCGTATTCAAATATAATTTTTTTCACAGCGGCTTGAACGACAGGCCCTATTCCTGCATCCCGCGTTTGCAGCCGAAGCAGGTGCAGCTTTTCTGATATTAATTCCGGCTCTCCGCCTGCCAGAGCATCAATGGTAACTTCATCAACCGCTGAGTCACCATCTAAAAGAGCATTCACGCGATCAACAAAGAGCTCAAGTCTTTTTAGGATCACATCATTGTCAACAGGAAGAAAAGAGTTGTTTGTTATAGGGCTGTTCGTAATAGGGCTTTTTGTTATTTCTTGACCGCCAAAAGCTGTGCCGGAAGCAGGTTCGCCCTGAAACCCCTGAGCACTTAACCCATTGGGACTGACAGGTGCCATTTTGTTGTTGTCCTTTGTCGGGTCAATGTGAATTACTATCGCATGTAGTGAATCAACAGGAAAGGACCTCGTTGCGCCCTCTTGCGCTGTATCCTTTTCCATACCACCAGCAAAAGTACTCAATTTTTCAAAAAACTCCTTATCATTTCCAACACTCCGGTATAGAGCCAGCAATTTTTGACCATCTATGGCCTTACCTTCTATCCAGGTACCTTCTACCTGGGCAACATCGACCACGTCAGACGCAACCAATGGAAGGGATTGCGACAGGTCACCTTTTTCTCCCGTTTGCGCCACCATGGATCGGAGGACCTGTCCCTCGAATTGCGCATGGGCTAAATAGGGAAACTTTACAACAAATCCAATCTCATCTTCAGAAGCAATATTACCCTTGCCACCCTTTATGGAAACAAGGGCACTTCCCGTTGATATACCTATGTATTTTTTTGCGTTTTCCACTACAGCATCAATAAAACCGTTCTTTGCCGTCTCTTGATATACAACACCCCCTGCAACCGGCTCGTCGGTCTTATAGGCAACAAATATTTCCAATGGATTTTCCAGGGCTTCGCCTTTCTTAGAGATCAATAACACCAGAATGTCGCTTTGAGGCATAGGTGGTTCGGCAAGCTTCAATATGTCAATTTTTGCATTGCCGGTTGTTATCGTATCCTCATTGTCTGTCTCATACTTGACGATACTATCCGTAAGATCGCGGGTTATATTTTTGAGTACCTGAAATACCTCTTGTTCAACCCGCCCCAATGCTTCACTTATTGTATAGGAATCAACATTCAAGATCTGTTCCGGCGAAATGGTAGTCGCCTTCTTTGACAATTCGACATTATTGAAAGAAATAATGCGATATAAAGCTTCCTCAATTTTCACGACAGGGATACTCCTCCCTTTCAGACTCTCTTTACTATTATCGCACTTATTACAAAAAACTTTACCGCTTCCAGTCCGTATAAACTCTTTGCACATATATAATAGACAACAATCTTTTGATATATTCCCTGCATGTTTGATACTGTTGTCAATTATCTGACAACGATCTTTCAAATACTTTTTTTCTCTCCTCTCAATGTTGATCCCTACGATAAGGCGGTGTTTGTCACTGCTTTATTTTGCGTGGTGTTCTTGAGATCATATAGTCAAAAAACCTCTGGTGTTCATTTCATGGCATAATGTTTGCAAATCATCTTTTAATTGCCATGAATATAGTAGAAGACAAAGACATCAGCAATTATCTCTCAATCATAAAAAAGCAAGGTCAGACCATGAGCGAAGAAGTTGAAAAAATGTGGACATCACTACCCATGCAAAATAACCAATTATGGGGTATAAGCCTTGAATAAACATGTTGCTCACATGCCAAACAAATAAAGGAGACGACCCATGCATCAAAGCTCCTATAATATCATGTCTCAATTCCGCAACTTGGTAACAAAACATTTCCAAGGAAACAAGGTTAGAATACTTGATGTGGGCAGTCATGGAGTAAACGGGACTTACAAAGAGATATTCACTGATGACAAGTTATATAGCTATACCGGCTTAGATTTGCAGCCGGGACCTAATGTAGATTATGTACCTTCTGGCCCTTATTGTTGGCCGGAACTGCAAGACGAGTCATTTGATGTGATCATCTCCGGTCAGGCCTTTGAGCATATAGAATATCCCTGGCTGATCATCGAAGAAATAAACAGAGTACTCAAAAAAAACGGATTGATCTGCATTGTCGCTCCCTCGCGCGGACCGGAGCATAAATATCCTGTTGACTGCTGGCGGTATTATCCTGATGGTTTCCGTGCCCTGGCCAAGTGGGTGCACCTGGAGGTGCTCGAGGCGAAAACATCATGGGGGAAATCCGGTTTTAGTGATGGAAGCGATCAATGGGGAGACACATTCTGCATATTATACAAACCGGAAAATCAAGATAAAATTATACAACACGAAAGAAAGGCGAAAAGTGTTTCTCAAGTTGTCAACCGCAACAATCCTCTAAGGCAGAGCAAGCAGAATTCTTATTATGGTTTTGCGAGACCCGAGGTTGTTGAAGCCATCATTAAAAATAACCTGCCCACCGGGAAAGTGCTCGAAATTGGATGCGCAGGAGGCGCTACCGGAAAGAATCTGAAAGAAAGGCTGCCGGTGCAGTCTTACGTGGGGATTGATATTTCACCGGAAGCGGCCGACATTGCGAAAAATTATTTAGATAGGGTAATTGTTGCGAATATAGAAAAAACGGATTTGGCTTCTGAACATGGGTTGAAACCCGGAGAATTTGACTTGTTGCTGGCATTGGATGTTTTGGAGCATCTCTACGACCCCTGGGATATTCTTGCCGAGTTGTCACATTATGTCAAACCAGGCGGTTATGTCGTGGTTTCTTTACCCAACATTCAGAACATAACCATTGTGCAGGGCTTGATAAAGGGAAACTGGCAGTATCAGGATGCCGGAATTCTTGATGCCACTCATCTACGCTTTTTCACACTTGAAGCATCAATAAAAATGTTCAGCGGGGCCGGGTTAACGATTAAGAGCATCGAACATGTTATTAATCCGACCCTTGATATAGAGACGGTAAAAGAATCAGGGAATAAATACCAGCAGGGAAATTTGGAAATAGCCAACCTGACCAAAAATGAACTTCTACATTTATTTACTTATCAATACATTCTGATCGCTCAAAAAACGTCCTCCACAGAAGTACTAAATACGGCTTCTACAGATAGTACCGCCCCCGGAGGGGATCTTTTATTGCCCCATTTCAAACAAGAAAATATTGTTCCAGAACTTTCATCCATTATCATTTTAGCCTTCAACGAGCTGGAATACACAAAGAGGTGCGTGAAGAGCATACGCAAGCATACACCGGAACCTCATGAGATTATCTTTGTTGACAATGGTTCGACGGACGGCACCGTGAAATGGCTGAGTAAGTTAGTGCAAGAAAACGATAACTACCAATTAATCGAGAATAAGGAAAACTTAGGCTTTGCAAAAGGCTGTAACCAGGGGATCGAGGCATCTCACGGCGAGTTTATTCTCCTTCTGAACAATGATGTCATTCTTGTTGATAAATGGCTTTCCGGGATGCTGGGATGTCTAAACAGCGCTTCTGACGTCGGTATCGTAGGTCCCCTGACCAACAATATCAGCGGCCCTCAGCAGATCGTCTCAGATGAATACCGATCCGTGGATTATCTGGATAAATACGCGGCACAGTTTCGGAAAAAACACCGTCATCGTCGGATTCCCCTGAGAAGGATCGTCGGGTTTTGTATGCTCTTCAAACGGGCATTGGCCGAACAGATCGGAATGTTGGATGAGAGCTTCGGCACGGGCAATTTTGAGGATGATGATTTCTGCCTGAGAGCTGCACTCAAGGGCTACCGGAACCTCGTCGCCGGAGATGTCTTCATCCACCACTACGGAAGCAGAAGTTTCATTGGCAACAAGATAGACTACAGTGCGTCGATATCCGGGAATAGAAAGATCATCGAAGAAAAGTGGACACTCAGCACGTTAAGCCCCGAGGGCAAGAAGTTGGCAGCCCTGAAAGCCACAGAATTAGCTGACGATCTTAATCAAAAAGGGAAAACAGATCAGGCAATCGGAATGCTTATCGATGGTATTAAAATTACACCGGAGGCCAAGGAAATCTATTACGCGCTTGCCAGGATTTTCGTTGAATCAAAGAGATTTGCCGAGGCTTTGGAAGTTGTTGAGTCCATGCCTGAATCGGCGAGGGAAGAACTGAAAGGGCTTGAATACGCGGGATACGCCAAGGAAGGATTAGGGTTGGATGATGAAGCGGCTACATACACTGACAGGATGTTGTCTCTTGATAAAAAATACCCTCCGGCTCTGAATTTGAAAGGAGTTTTGGGATATAAGAGAGGGCACAAGGAAACGGCAGCGGATTTTTTTCGGAGGGCTCTGGATTCAGACCCAGGTTATGGCGAAGCCTATACTAATCTTGGCGTTCTGCAATGGACTGCTGAGAAAAGGGATGAGGCTCTTGATTATCTGAAAAAAGGATTTGTCCTATCCCCAATCGTGCCGGATACCAGTTCGCTTTATTATTCCGTTGTATCTTCATTGGGCACATATCGTGATGCGGAAAATGTTTTCCGGGAAACCAAGGGATTGTACCCAAACAATAAAAATATCACTTTTTTATATATTGACGCCCTGATCCAGCAAGGCAAATTCAGTGTTGCCATGATTGAAATAGAGGACGCTATCGCTTGGTTTGGCCTTGACGAGGGCATTCTTGCTGCGGCCTTATCGGTTCGCGAGAAGCTTGGCCCCCGGGCTCCAGGGGAAAAAGGCCCAAAAAAAACCACGCTTTCCGTCTGCATGATCGTAAAAAATGAAGAAAAACACCTTGTAAAATGTTTGAAAAGCGTCCGTGACATTGTGGATGAAATGATTGTGGTGGATACGGGATCTACCGACAGAACAAGAGATATGGCCGTGGCTTTTGGGGCACAGGTTTTTGATTTTAAATGGAATGACGATTTTTCCGCTGCGAGAAACCTTTCCTTATCCAAGGCAATCGGCGATTGGATTTTGATACTCGACGCCGATGAGGTTATCTCCAGTCTCGATCATAAGCGTCTCCTGAAAACAATCGACATAGGAAAACAACGGCCTGTCGCTTTTGATATTGTTACCCGGAACTATCTTGTAAAATCGGGGTCCGCAGGGTGGACCGGAAATGATGGGGCATATCCGCAAGAGGAAAAGGGCGTCGGTTGGTTTGGAAGCAATAAAGTAAGGCTGTTCAAGAACAACAACCTTGTTCGGTTTGAAAATCCCGTGCATGAGCTTATCGAAGCATCCCTGAATAGGGCCGGGATCCCTATCGAAAAATGCACCATCCCCATCCATCATTACGGCAGACTCGATCACGATAAACTCCTGGCAAAAGGCCTGGATTACTGCCTGCTGGGAAGAAAAAAATTGGAAGAACGTGGCGGCGGCGACTATGTAGCCATTCGGGAACTGGCCGTTCAGGCCACGGAGATCGGCAAGTTTGACGAAGCCATTGACCTGTGGCAGCAAGCATTAGCTTTGCGTGCGGACGATGTAGAAGCGCTGTTTAATTTGGCGTACGACTACATGTGCATCGGAAAATATCAGGAGGCATTACAGGCAGCAAAGAGGTCTGTCGAACTTTCACCGGGGACAAAAGATGCTGTATTGAACTATGCCTTGTGCGAAATGCTCATGGGTAATGTGCTGAAAACCACGGCTTTACTTGAGGAATCGGTATCAAGCGAAAATGAAAATCCTACTCTGACACTTCCTGAACATACAGAGGGCTTCACATCAATCATCATCCCAGTATCTGAATTCAACGATAACATAAGAAAATGCCTTGAGTCAATCAATGCCAATGCTGCCGAACCATACGAAATTATCCTTGTCAAAAACGGTTCGTTAAAAGTGCCTGCGTGGCTGAAAAAATACACTGCCATGGATACTCATTGCAAGATAATAGGCATTGCAAAAAATACCGGCTTTTCCGGGATGTGCAACGAAGGATTGCAAAAAGCCATCGGGCAATATGTACTGATTCTCGACGGGAATGTTATCATGCTTGAGGGGTCCCTTGAGAAAATGCGTAAGTGCATGGATCAAGACCCGGAGCACGGAATAATCGTCCCTATGTCAAATAACGCAATCGGTCCCCAGCAGATTCCCAAGACCCAGCAGATGTCTTGCAGGGATTTTGAGGAATACGCGAGGACTTTTTGCGAACGCAACCAGCATCGTTATATCATTACCTTTGAAATTGACTGTACATGTACGCTTATCAAAAAAACATTTATCAATACAATCGGTCTCTTGAACGAGCAGATCGAGACCCCCTATTTTGCAATCAACGATTACCGTATACGGGCACTCATGGAAGGACAGCAGGCCGTGATTGCGGGCAATATCTGCGTCTACCTGAACCAAAGCGGCACAAGAAATAAAGGTTCAGACAAAGCATTTCATGAAAAATGGGATATATTTAACCCCCATAGTGCAACAGGGGGAAAACTTTCACCTTTTGTTGCCATAAAAAATGCCCGTGACCATCACAGCAAGGGCCTTCTCGATGAATCGGTGCAGGCCATTATGGAAGGAATAAAGTACACACCTGAAGAAGAGGAACTCTATTACTGTCTTGCTGAAATCTTGTTAGAGGAAAAACAATACGAAGAAGCTATAGATGCGATACGAGCGATGCCGAGAACAGGACAAGACAAAGCAGGGGCGCTGGAGATACTCGGATATTGCAATTATTATCTGGGTCATCTGGAGGAGGCTGATAATTATGCTGATCGTGCGTTTTCCCTTTCCGGCAATTCAGCAAAGGCGCTTAACCTCAAGGGCTTAATGGCACTCAAGCAGAAAGATCAAAAGAACGCTGAGGCATTGTTTCAGCAGGCAGTCGCTATGAATCCCTGTTTCGCAGACCCCTATATGAATATGGGGATAATGAAATGGCACGATAGTGAACAGAAAGAAGCATTGGACCTCATTGAAAAAGGTTTTATCCTTTCACCGGAGACCGGGGACTTCTCAACAACGTACAATTCCGGCATCACTTCTTTAAATGAGCTTTCAAGGGCGGAAAGGGTATTTATGGAAGCCTGCGGGCTCTTTCCTAAGAATAGAAGGCTCTCATTTCTTTTCATCGGTGTACTCTTGCAGCAGGAGAAATACGGCGAGGCAATGGAAGAGATAGTGAAGGCCATACTGGCCTTTGGGGTAGACGATGAGACCCTCTCTGCCGCACTCACGGTGAGAGAAAAGATAGGCCCTCTCGTCATTGACGGAGGCGGCAAGAAAAGAAACGCCCTTTCGGTCTGTATGATCGTAAAGAATGAAGAAACGTATATGGCACGATGTATGGCAAGCCTCACACCCGTTGCCGATGAGATCATTGTCGTCGATACGGGGTCAACAGACAGAACAAGGGGCATTGCCATTGCTTTCGGGGCACAGATCTTTGATTTTCCCTGGACAGATGATTTCTCTGAGGCCAGGAATGTGTCGCTCGAAAAGGCAAAGGGTGACTGGATTCTCGTTCATGATGCTGACGAGGTGCTTTCACCGCTTGATTATGCAGAGTTTAAGAAACTATTGCAGCAAAAACATTCCAAACCATTTGCATATGATATTATCACAAGAAACTACATAATGGAGCCGGCCATCGACGGTTGGACAGCAAACGTTGGGGAATACCACGAAGAGGAATCTGGAAGCGGTTGGTTTCCGAGCAATAAAGTGCGGCTTTTCACCAATGATCGGCGTATTCTATTCTGCAATACCGTCCACGAAATACTGGAGCCTTCAATCAAACAGGCAGGTATAGAAATCAAGCCCTGCAGTATTCCCATACATCATTACGGTAAACTCCCCTCCGAGACAAACAAGAAGAAAGGTGACGTTTATTACCAATTAGGCAAAAGAAAAGTTGAACTCATGGGAAACATTCCCGCTGCCCATCGCGAGCTAGCTATTCAGGCAGAGGAACTAGGGAAACACGAGGAAGCCATAGAACACTGGCAGGCATATGCCCGGGCCATACCGAAAAATGCGCTGCCCTATTTTAATATGGCCAGTATCTATCTGGAGATGGGGCAGTTTGAGCTGGCCCTCGATGCCGCAAAAAAGGCCTGTGAGATCGATCCGCACGCAAAGGAAACAATACTCACCCATGCCACAGTCTCCCTGTGTGCCGGTGATGCATATGAAGCGGCAACAAATCTTGAAAAACTGCTTGAGACGGTTCACAACTATCCTCCCGCCCAAGTTGCTTTGGGCATGGCTTATTGTATTACAGGAAGAAAGGAGCAAGGAATCACATTAATGACTAAAATGAGGGAAAAGGGGTATAACTATGACCCTGCGCTCTACTCAATAGCAAAAAAATTAATCTCTGCTGGCAGAATTGAACAGGCGATGTCTTTGCTGGAGAGTATGATGAAGTGGAATTCCACAAATCAAGATACTATTGCTTTATTCGATGAGTGCAAAAGAGCGGTGCTCAAAGAAAATACATAAATGCACGGCAACATGGATCTGTGGACAATCGTTTTAGCCGGGTGACCCCCGAAGTCCGGCAGCCAAGTTGATATTGATGTTAATGATGAGATCGAGCTTATCGGGGAACGGATTGCTCATCACTTCAATAATCCGTTTATCAATGATGAGGCTAAGCTTCAAAATATCTGCCTTTAATTGTGCCAGCATGGGGTTATCTTCTCTTGCAAGTTCACCCTGGAATATGGACCAGATTTTCTGGTTGAATGTCAATGCCTCATCAAGCCTTCTAAAATGACCTTCTTCATTCCATTGTTCCTTGCACTCTTTCAACAAATTAGCTGCCTTTGTCAGAACAGATGCTTCCAGGTCTCTGCCTGATGTGGTTGACTTTATTGTCTTTTTATACGCGTTGAGCCCTGGTCCTGGCATATTTCATAGCCTCCTCTTCATATTTGATCAATCTCTTTGCCAGCTTAAGGGCTGGATAATATCTGTTATTTAAGATATGTTCACTGATTTCCCCGAGCATTTCTGTAGTGCTTGGCGCTGCTTCAACAACATCCTTGACAAGCGACCAGTAAAGGTTATGTTTTTCGACAAGGTCCTTGCTGTCGATATACATAAGCTGGATGATAAAATAGACCCTTTTGCAAGGGGTCACAGCTTCTTTTTCGCGGAGTATGTCTTTCTGGCGCAATATGGGTACATTATTCTCTACGATAAATTCACATTTTGTATTACCATTCGTTATCACTGCACCGTCAATAATCAAACGCTCATGTGGCTTCAGGTTTATCTTTAGGGCCATATAATGTCCTCTACCGTTATTTCTCAGTTTTAAACATACTCTGCGTGACACAGATCGGGAAAAATGGCGGATCATTCGTCTTTGTTGTCCCTTTGATTTCCGGTTTTGTACTGATAGATACCGTATCCGACGTTTCCAACTGCGGATGGGACTTTTTTTCCGCTATCTTCATATGCATGGTAACCGGTAAAGATATCGTATTCCCTATCTTATCTACTGTCATAACACACCTCCTCACTACTACGAGGTTATTGGAGGAGGGCGCTATGCCCTCTCCTCCGTAGTCCTCATTACCCGTTTACTGGAACAATCTCAACACTGACTGCGCAGCCTGAGCTGACATGCTCAATGCCGATGTACTGATTGACTGTCTTGTCTGGAGCATAAGCATATTGGCGCCCTCTTCGTTAGCGTCTGCCAGGGTCAGATTGGCAGCACCGGTCTGAAGGGTTTCCGCAATGCCTGTAATCCATTCATTCCTGGCACTAACAATAGCCAGGTTACTGGACAGGTCCGAAGATTTGGTTCTCAGCGTCTCAAGACCGGCTTCCAGTTTATCAATACTGGCCTGGAGCGTTGCTTCGCTTGTCGATGTCAATGTTGCATCCAATGCCAAACCAGACCTGCTGCCGTCGAAAGAAGCGACCGCCAGGTTGTGGCTATTGCCGAAACGGACAGTCATATCGTTTGCAGTGGTGGATGCACCTCCGAGAAGGTTTTTGCCTTTGTAAAAGGCGTCGCTCTTCAAGTCGTCAAGCTGGTTCATCAAGGTGCTGTACTGGGCTAGTTTTGAAGTCAGGTCACCCGTGGCAGCTACAGCCGATTCTGAATATGCGAGGCTCAACGCAGCTGAGTACTCAATGTCAGTTGCACCCATTGTAGCGCCAGCAGTAGTAGCAGTGACGGTAAGAGCGCTACCGTTTACTGAGGCTGACATGGGACGCGTTTCTGTGGCTGCGTTAATTGCGGTTGCAAGGGCTGCTGCAATGCCTGTCGTTGTTCCACTATCGATTGAGAAAGTGGTAGCCGTAGTCGCAGTACCAGCCACTGCCGTAAAGGCGGTCCCACCGATGCTAATCGTAGTGCCGGCAGTTATGCTCGTGGCTGCATTGATTGTCAGGGTCTGGCTTGCAGATCCTGTACCTGCTGCAAGAGCGCTCTTTGCGGACTCGGCAACAGCCTTTGCAGATTCAATGAGCTTTGTTATGCCGGTGATCGCTGTATCTGCCGCCTTAATGGTCTGGATTGCCTCTGAAATACCATCCTTAAAGCTGAGGAGATCGTTTGCACGGTTATTATGAGCCAGGGCGGTAAAAAAGTTTGAGGGGTTATCAAGTGCCGAGTTGACTTTCTTGCCTGTGGCCAGCCTTTGCTGGGTCATTTCCTGTAAAACGTTCGTTGACTGTAATGCCAATAGGTTCTGTCTCATGCCAGTTGTTAAAGTTATTGAACTCATGATATTTCTCCTTTTCTAGGAATTTTTTCTCCCAACGATCTCGTCGGGGATTACCGCTTTTTGTACCCACTCACTTTTTGTTTAACCTCCTTCGCGAGTACCAATCTCATCTTCATACAACAATTATCGGATGCTTGTGAAATAACTTAAGGACAGAATATTTATCAGAGTACACCTCTGCGATACATGCGTCATTTCATGTAGAGGAAATATTGCAAAACGTTTTGTCATGCCCAAATACTCTTGTCGGGCATCCATGATTTTAAATAGTCATTAAACTGGATTCCCGCCCAGAAACTATGCGGGAATGACATATTGGGATTTTTGCAATTATCTCAAAGAAAAGAAGTTTTTGACGCAGATAAATGCAGATAACATGGGGTGGTTGACACTTCCCCTGCCCGTAATAAATTGTTTTTCGATCTATGACAATATTATTTCAGATAATTGAGGATACTTATTGCCTGCATCCTGGCCAAGGTGGAGAGTAATGCCTGGTAGGTGTTGAGGAGAGAGCTGAACTCTGTGGCAAGCTCCGACATATTTGCATTTACGAGGTCTCCCTGCATTGTCTGAATCTTGCCCTCTTTTGTCTTGTTATTTTCGATCATTGTTTGCGCCAGGGTACCCTGAAATGCAATAACGCCATTATTTTTGGTCGTCAATTCTCTGGCTGCATCTATGTTTTGTAAGTTCTTGGAAACCCATGTTGACTTGTCGGATTCAAAAGCATCCTTAAGGTTCTTCAGTAATTCAAAGATGCTCAGGTCTTTTACGTGAAAGGTGTCGTTTGCGTTGAGGTTATCCGTCACTCCGGTGCTGAAAAGTAATTTGATACGATTATTCGTCGTATTAGCTACACCTGCACCGTCGATAAACATACCCGCATCAAAGTCGCTGACATCATTAGTGCCGTTGCTTAACGCGGAATCCACATTATCAAAACCGAGGACACCTGCTGCAGTTGCACCGGTATTGGACCATTTGAAGTTGACAACTGCTCCGGTGTTGTTGGTAATATTAAACTTTCTCGTTGTTGAGTCAAAGGCAACTGAATAACCTGTACCGAGCCGACCCTGAATCTCGGTTGCAAGGGTTGCCCCTGTATAGCTCCCGTTCGTAAGTGTGATGGCTGTGCTATTGCGAAAGAGCGTATTGTTAGTTGCATCTATCGTGATATCCGCCGTCGTATCTACACCGCCGGTGTTGACCGGAATCGAGGTAATACCTCCGTCAATGGAATACCGCGCCCTGTTCACCAAGGCGCCTGTAGTGGAACCCCCTGTAGTAACCTGAGCAAGAAAAGCTTTTCTCCCTGTATCGAGGTCACTCTTCTCGGTTGCGCCGGTTGCGACAACAGAATCGATGGTGTCGAAGCCGAGGACACTCGCTGCGGTAGCCCCTGCATTGGACCAGTTAAAGGTAACGGCAGCGCCGGTATTATTGGTAACGGAAAACTTCCTTGTCGTTGAATCAAAAGCAACCGAATAGTTGGCGCCGAGCTGATTTTGAATCTCTTTTGCGAGGCTTCCGCCCGTGTACACACCTGATGTGAGGGTTCGCGTAGAAGTGACAGGAGGGACAGCGCTATTTGTGTAGACCATCGTGTTGTTGCTTGTATCGATAACATAGGCAAAACTATCCGTGTTGGAATAGATATCGCCGGTATAGGCATTCGCCACGTTTCCAAAGGCAACTTTGGAGGTATCATAGAAGGCCGCCCGGCCGGAAATCCCGTATTGTCCGGTTTGGGCCTTATCCACATATATCTTTGTGGCGTCCTCGCCCTGCTGACCTACGGTAAATGTGACGGAATAGTCATTATTCATTTGAAAGGGTGGAGTATCAGCCTCTTTGCCTCCAAATATATAGGCATTGCCAAGCTTTGTATTCCCGACAGTAACGAGCTGTTCGATGATACCATTTATCTCTTGTATGGCAGACTGCCGCAGATCAGACCCCATGGAATCAAAATTTGTGGCCATTTGCATTGCATTGTTCAATTGGCTGCCGATGCTCGAAAAAGACATATCGTACATGCTCACAAGAGTACTCAGTCGTTGCAGGTTATTATTGTACTGGGTCCCTAATTTCAGCTCTGCATCATATTGGATGGATGTTGCGTATTTTATAGGATCGTCGGAGGGCGCATTGATATTCCTTTGAGTAGAGATCTTTTTTTGTATATCATCGAGCTGCTTGCCAACCTTGCTGACATTCATCTGAAATAATCTATAGCGCAGGCTGTCTGATACCCTCATCGCCCAATCTCCAGAAGACTATTCATCATCAGATCAACAGCATTCATCAGACGGGCCGCCGCCTGGTACGCATACTGGTACTTGATAAGGTTCGACATTTCTTCATCGATGGAAACCCCTGAGACGCTGTCTCTCTGTTTTTCCACTGCGTTCATAAGATTTTGATGATATTCGGAAAGGTCCATTGCATTCCTTGAGAGACTCCCTGCCCTGCTCGCGATAGAAGCAGTATAATCGGTGTAAGTAGCGCTCTGTCCGCTGATCGTAACAGAACTCGTTCCGAGGTTGGCAAGGGCAAGGGCTACATCATTGTCAGACAGGTGAGCGGCAGAAGATGAAACAGCAATATTTCCTGAATCTGCCTTTACTTCATCGCTGATATCGAAACCTGCGGCATAATTACTCGTCAAGTTCTTGAAAAAGTTGATGTTCGTTGTGCCGTTCATATTATAACCGGCACTGTGAATAGCATTTACCTCTGTCATAAGCGATTCTGCAAGATCATCGATAGTACCCATAAATCCGCTGATCTGGTTATCCCTGAGATCACGAAGGCCTTTCAAAGTCCCGCCCTGGATAGTGTCTGTAATATCATAGGAATTAAGCGAATTGCCCGACCAGGTTATCTCATAGAAATTATTATTCTCCAGATTCGGCTCCGCAGCAAGTTCATAGACAGTCACTCTGTCCACAAGGGCCTTCCCGCCCGATGTCATGACCGTCGCGCCACCGTCTCTATCTTCAAAATACTGGATATCTATTTTGCCTGAGAGTTCCTGGAGTAGCTGCGCCCTCTGATTGACAAATGTATTATTTTCTCCTCCATTGGCGCCGGCTGCATATATCTGATCATTTAAAGCGGCGATGGCATCAAGTATGCCATTTATATTCTCCACTTCTTTCAATATGTTATTGTCAACTTCTGTCTGCACATCTCTTAATTCACCGTAAATATTCCGGATACCATTGCTCACATTAATACCGGCAGTAGCCGCATTCGTCCGGGCGGTGACACTGAGAGGGTCCGCAGAAAGGTCTTGCCAGGTATTGAAAAAGGCAGCCACGCTTGACATCAGTTGCGTATTGTTCTCATCAAGAATACTCTCAATACGGCTGAAATATTGCGCATATGTTTTTTGCTCCTCCAGCGAATTATTTTCCTTTGCTATAGAGGCTTCAAGGTATTTATCATAATGGCTCATAATTGTTGATACCTTGACTCCGTTGCCAAGGAGCCCCAAGTCAGTCATTAAGGCATTTTCTTCGACAAGGACTGCTTCCTGCCGCGCATATCCCTTTGTATTTACATTGGCTACGTTATTCGAGAGGACCTGCATTGCAGTCTGCTGCGCAAAAAGGGCGTTTTTTGCGATATTCAGGATGGACGTTATACCCATTTATATGACCTTTGAGAGAAGTAAGGGCCTTTGCTCCAGATTTTTACCATAATTTGAGCTGTTAATGAAACCGACGATATGCTCTATGGAAGATTTTACATGGTCAATCGAGAAGGAAAGCAATTTCATATTTTTCTGGAGGGCTGTCTTGACATCGCGCATGGTATGTTCCATATCTTTCACGATGGACTGCCAGGCACTACTCTCCAACAGCTCTTCCCTGTCTGTCATGGATTCGAGAATCTTCTCTTTCTCGCTCTTTAAATATTCAAGTTTTCTCAGGATTTCCTCTTTCCGGTTATTTTCCTGAATGATGCCTTCGAGAGAAAAAGAAATAATTGCGTCCCTTTCTCCCTGGAGAACTTTTAAAAAATCTTTCAGCGCTTTCTCTTCCTTGCGCGCTATCTCTATGATTGCATGTTCACTCATTAGAATAGTTCATCCAAAAGCTGGCTTTTCATCATGCTTCTTGCCACAAGCTGACCCTTAACATTGTATGTTTCGTTCTTAATTGCCTCTCTTATGGCATCGACCTTATCCTGTCTCACTGCCGGCTCTGCCTTTACCCTTTCCGTCAGTTCGCTGACCTGCTGTCTTTTGGTAGACAGTTCAACCGTGTCAAAGGCGTCGGTTGTCCCTCTCCCGCCTTTATCAACGGCAGGTTCTTTTTGCGGCTTACTCTGTGTTGCCCTTATAAGACTATCGAGAAGGTTGGTCTTGGTATCATTCTCTATCTTCATAGTCTACCTCCTTTTTTTACTTAACTATATTATCGCCACTTCTTTTTAAAACTTTAGCATTTCCCTGGTCGGCATATTTCATAAGCATTTCTTTGATTCCAATCCCTTTATGGGCAAGGAAATCAGCCACTTTTTCATAAACTATGGACATATAGGTTTGTTCCTTAAACCCTTTCTTTGAAATGTGGGTTGTTTTTTCCATTTCTTTCAGGATATTTAAAATAAAGTAGGACTCAAAACCTTCACAGACTTTTTCCTTGTCACCTTCGGGGATTGATTGACCATAACGTGTTATTTGAGGCTCCTTCAGTGCAATGGGCAGTGTGCTATTCATAACAGACTTTAACATCTCACTCATTCTATCACCTTCATCATATCACTTCCAGATCCGCATGGAGCGCGCCGGAGGCTTTGATGGTCTGGAGGATGGTAATAATATCCCTCGTGGAAACCCCTGTCGCATTTAATGCCTGGACCAATTCCCTGATCGATACACCGCCTTCCATCATATACCACCGTCCCTTTTCTTCTTCCACTCTAATAGTGGTATCAGGTGTTACCACCGTTTCGCCTTTTGCAAAGGGCAGAGGCTGGCTTACCTTCTGGTCCTCTTTGATCTGAATACTCAGATTTCCATGAGAGATGGCAACCGTTGAAATTTTTACGTTTTCACCGATAACAACGGTGCCTGTTTTTTCGTCAACCACAATTCGTGCAAGGAGATCGGGCTTGACATCAAGATTTTCCACTATAGAGAGAAATTTAACCGGATTGGCCTTCATATCACCAGGCAGGTTGACAGTAACTGTCCCGCCGTCTTTCGCATATGAGGAACCCGCAAATATATCGTTAATACGTTCGGCAACCCTTCTCGCTGTCGTAAAATCGGGGTCCTTCAGTGCAATCATTATCACATCTGTCCGTAAACTTTCATAGGATATTTCCCGTTCTATCGAAGCTCCATTGGCAATTCTGCCCACAGTAGGATGGTTCTTCTGAACAGTAGCGCCCTGGCCGCTTGCCAGATAACCGCCGGTCACGATAGGCCCCTGGGCAATTGCATAGGTTTCCCCATCGGCTCCCCTTAACTGAGTGAGCATAAGGACCCCGCCTTCAAGACTCTTTGCATCACCTATAGATGATACGGTCACATCTATCTTATTGCCGACCTTCGCAAAAGGAGGCAGATTAGCTGTAACCATTACCCCTGCTATGTTATTGACTTTTGTCGCCCTGGGGTCCACCTTTATACCGAGGGTTTCAAGCATATTGGCAAGACTCTGGTTTGTAAAAAGGGTATTTGTTTTGTCGCCTGTTCCATTGAGTCCTACGATAAGACCATATCCGATAAGCTGATTGGTCCTCACTCCGTTTATATAGCCCAGTTCTTTTATCCGTGCCGCATATGCAGGATGAATGAGAGCGCCTGCACAGAACATCAAAACAAAAAATATAACAGGAAAGACCCTGGCGATGATCTTTGATTTTGTCTTCTGATTCAGCGTGAACCGCTTAATGGCGTTTTGTATCTCCCCGCCTTCTTCATCTCTCATCTTCTGCCTTTCAATTTCCCTCTTCCCTCTTCCCTCTTCCCTCTTCCCTCTTCCCTCTTCCCTCTTCCCTCTTCCCTCTTCCCTCTTCCCTCTTCCCTCTACATCCTGTGCTTCACCTTCTATGCTCTCCTGCAGCACAACATATCGGCACTCGCCGCTTGTCTTTGGTTCGCCTTTCTTAATTCTTAATTCTCCATTTTTCATAGCCTCACCCTCAGAACGGCCAGAACCGATCCATCCACCTGGCAAGCCATCCAGGCTCCTGTTTTTCTCCAATAACCCCGATACCCGTATAGATAACTTTTGCATCGGCGACCTGCGTGGAAAGAATAGTGTTGTCATAGGCAATATCTCTGGGCCTTATGATGCCCTGAAGGAGTATCTCTTTCCTCTCACTGTTGACATTGATCTCTCTTTTGCCTTCTATGGCAAGGTTACCGCTGGGCATAACATCAACAATCCGTGCAGTGATCGTAGCGCTCAGAGAACCGGTACGTGTCGTTTCTCCGTCCCCTGAGAAATCATTCTTTGTACTGGCGCTAATCATTTTGCTCAGGTCAATACTGGAGGGTATCTTATTGGTCTCCAATCCAAGGAGGTGGGGAATACCGGTATTAATATCAGAAGCCCTCTTGGTACCCGTAGTTGCCTTTTCGGAAGCCTGGGAAACTTCCACAATCTTCACGGTAATAATATCTCCGACAAAACGGGCCCGCTGGTCCCCGAAAAACGTATTCGTTGTGCTTACGCCTTTCCAGATGGAGCCCGGTTTCGGATCCACTACCGGTTTAGCGAGCCTATGGGTATTATCAATAACAAAGGGTTCGTCTTTTATGCGCGAGTGCTGAGGTATCTGGCAGGCGGAAAAGAAAACACATAAAGCAAAAAGCAGAAAGACAATTCGTAACATCTTCATAAGATCCATCTCCTAAAAATCTACCGTTACAGCATTGTTCGCAGTAACACGTCCTGTAATTTCCCTGCCGGAAGATATATTTTTTACCCTTACCATATCTCCCATCCTGCCTTTATCAACCATTTTTCCTTTCAACTGTATGAGAAGCCTTTTGTTCTCGGCAATAATGTTTACGACTTCCCCCCTCTGGACGACCACAGGCTCCTCCAGCATCTGATTTGTCATAATGGTATTGGTTGGGACATCCCTTTTCAGGACTTTTCCGATCACGTCTTCAATGGAAACCGGGTATTCAGCGCCCCTCCCATTCATGTATGTTTCTTTGACAAAAATATCTCTCTTGCCAAGGATAGTATCTTTTTTACCGGCCTCTTTGAGCACAAAGAGTTTTCTCTTTGTAAATATCCTGAAGGGAACCTGAACATTTTTGCTCCTGCCGGCGCCGGTATCTAATTCAACCGTGCAGATACCATCGCCATTTACATCAGGAATCTTTATGAAGGTTATATTGTTCACCTTAACCTTTTCTTTCAATTTATTTGGCATACTATTCAACCGCACCTGTACGTCATCGCCCGGATTGTACACCTCTTTGACAAACTGGATAATCTTTGCTTCGGTGGCGGAATATTCGGCGGCGTGAGCAACGGAAGGTGAAAGGTGAAAGGTGAAAGGTGAAAGGTAAAGGATGCATACCAGCAGGGTACAAACTAAAGGGCGATATCCTATAGCCTTTTCAGATTCTCGTACCTTGTACCTTGTACCTTGTACCTTTAACCTTTTACCTTGTACCTTGCACCTTATCACCGCTATCTCCTCAAACTATTCGCCATCTGCAACATTTCATCTGCGGCCTGAATCGCCTTCGAATTTACTTCGTAAGCCCTCTGGCCGACAATGAGGTTGATCATTTCCTGCATAATATTGACATTCGACCCTTCCAGATATCCCTGGAGCATCGTACCGATACCGTTTTGTCCGGGATTGCCCGTCGTCGCTGTACCACTGGCGTCGGTCTGCAGGAAAAGGTTTTTTCCCATGGCCCTGAGTCCCGCCGAATTCGGAAAAATAGCCAGTTCGAGCCTGCCTATCTGCTGGGGTGTTGTCTGACCCTGGATCTGCGCCGATATGCTTCCATCTGATTCGATAGATACGTTCAGTGTCCTGGCAGGTATAGTAAGGCTTGGCTCGATAGGATAGCCGTCAGTGGTAACGATCCTTCCTTCGGCGTCGCTCTTTAATGCGCCCGCCCTCGTGTACGCTTTCTCACCGGAAGGCAGCGTGACCTGCAGGAAACCGTTTCCCTCAATGGCAATATCGAGTTCGTTTTCAGTCTTTTGATAATCGCCCTGCTGGAATATCTTCTGCACCGACGACAACATGGCCCCGAGACCTATCTGTACACCGGTCGGCACTGTATTACCTCCGTCTGTTTTTGCGCCCTGAAGCCGGAGTGTCTGGTACATGAGGTCCTGAAAATCGGCCCGGCTCCTTTTATAACCATTGGTATTTACGTTCGCAATATTATTTGCAATAACGTCAAGATTTACCTGCTGCACATTCATACCGGAAGCAGATGACCATAAAGCCCTTATCATATATCCCTCCTAAAACTTTCCTAATTCTACCAGTTTGGCGTTCATATCACTGAACATCTGGTCAACCTTCGTGTAACACTCAAAAGCACGCATCGTATGAATCATCTCCACCATTTCCCGAAAAATATTTACGTTGGAACCTTCGTATGCACCCTGGCGAATGGCATATAGATCCGGAACAATCTCGGGTTCAGCCTTGTTTTCATTGGCAAAAAGGCTCTTTCCCACCGGCTTCAACCCCCTCTTATCCTTGAAATCTACAATCTTTACCTTGTCCACAAGATCTTTTCCAAGAAAGATGGAACCGTCAGTTTCTATGAGCACCTCTTTCCCGTCCGTTGTGTCAATGGTAATATCTCCGCCGCTTCCCTGTACAGGATCTCCGTTCATCGTCACAAGTCTGTTACTCTTATCGACGGTAAACTGACCGTTCCTCGTGTATAAATTCCCGTCTTTGCCCTGGATAACAAAGTACCCGTCGCCAACAATAGCCATATCGAAGGTGGCCCCGCTATCGACGATAGGTGCGTCAGAAAAGTCGATGAAGGTGTCATAAATACCGACATAGGCATTCTTCAGCTGCCCGCCGTCACCGGCTGCCTGCCCTGCAGTAGAAACCATACTGAATACCGGCTTCACGGCCTTGTACCCTGCAGTCAACGAATTGGCAATATTATTTGAGATAATATCAAGTTTTTTCTCGTTTACGAATTTACCTGCTACGGTTACATAAAAGCTCATGCATGGTAATGATGCAATCGCCGTGCCAGTCAGTAATAAATGGTAAATCGTGAATGGTCAAACCCGTGTCGACCAGATGATAAACCTGCTCCTTTACTATCACTGATAGCGATCAGCCTGTTTTACCGCTTACGATTTGCAATTTACGATTTACGATTTACGATTCGCGGGTTCTAAGGGGGGGGGAAAAAAATTCCTACATAGGCAAAATTTTCATATAGTAATATCAATGGTGCTGTCCTGCTCGTCGTGGGCCACAGGTTCTCTCTCGTAACCGACATGTCCCTGGCTGGGCGGAGGATGGTCCTGGTTGTAACCATCGGACCTTTTTTTATTTTCCTTTCTTTGTTTCCGTTTTAAACCGACAAACTCCTTTGAAACAGAGGATTGACTTACCGGAGCCTGAACGTTCCTGATCAAATTGACTTCGTGTGTTTCGCTCATATAGAACCTCTCAGGCCTTAATTATTGGCCTCAATTGTTGGCCTCGATGTTCTCGATATCTTTTCTCTCCGGTGATGAGAATATCTTTTTCAGTTCAAGTAATATCAGAAGTCTGTCATCAACTTTGCCGATTCCTTCAATATATTCGGATTCAATACCCGCTATCATTGTTGGCGGTGGTTCTATTGTATTCTCGGGTATCCTTAAAACTTCTGAAACAGAATCGACTATAAACCCGAGAACCAGCCCATCAAGTTCAACAACGATAATCCTCGTTGATTTATCATAATCCTGGTCTTTGAAACCAAGTCTCTTCCTTAAATCCACAATAGGAATAATTTTCCCTCTTAAATTTATTACACCTTCGATAAATGCCGGGGCATTGGGTATCTTGGTGATGTTCATCATCTTATTTATTTCCTGCACTTTCAGAATATCAACTGCAAATTCCTCGCTCCCAAGTTTAAATGTCACCAACTGCAATATTTTCCCGTCGCCCATTTGACACTCCTCCTTCCAAGATATCATCGGAATAAAACAAAAAAACTTAAATATATATTTTATATTATTCTCTTAATTTATTTTAAAGTCAAACCGATAAACTGTATAGAGTGAAAATAATGCTTCCGCCCGGAAAAGAGCATGCTTGATAATGTCAGGTCTCCTTTGAAAAATAATCCTTTAAATAATTGTGGGGAAGACGATAATAAGATCTTTATCGGCAGGCAGCCAATCCTGAACAGGCAGCAGAAAACCTTCGGCTATGAGCTTTTATTCAGGAGCAGTACAGTTCAGTGCGCAAACGTAACGGATAATATGAAAGCAACGGCCAACGTCATGGTAAACACCCTCAATAATATCGGATTCTCAAAGCTGATCGGCGATAAAAAAGGGTTTATCAATGTTGACGAACAGATACTCTCCAGCGGTATTACCGATCTTCTGCCCAGCGATACTACTGTTTTCGAGCTTTTGGAAACCGTCAAAATCGATGAAACGGTCCTTGAGCTTTGCAGAAATGCAAAGAAAGCAGGGTATCAGATCGCCCTCGATGATTACATACATGGCGGCCCTTCTGAAATCCTTGATATCGCGAGTTATATTAAGATCGATGTAATGGCCACTCAAAGAGAAGCAATTACAGCAATATGCAAAGAATTGAAAAAATACCCCCTTGAGCTCGTCGCTGAAAAGGTGGAAACCAGAGAAGACTTTGAATTCTGCTATAATCTCGGCTTTCACTATTTTCAGGGATACTTTTTCGCAAAACCATCCATTATATCTGCAAAATCCATATCCCCCACACAGGTAGTGCTTCTGGAGCTTTCAAGACTGCTGGCAAAGGAAGAGGAATTCTTTGTTATAGAAAAAATATTCAGGCAAAATCCGAAACTCCATATAAAGCTTCTTCAGTTTATCAATTCGGCGGCTTTTTATACAGCGCAAAAGATAACATCTATAGGCCAGTGTATCGCGCTTCTTGGCTACCGTAATCTTCAGAAATGGGTAACCCTGCTTCTCTTCGCAGGAGAAGGGTACGACATGAAATCAACGCCTCTCTTCGAGAGAGCAGTGCTCAGGGGACGGATCATGGAACTTCTCGCGGCAAAGTTTACCCGCGATACATCTGCAACCGACACAGCATTCATTACCGGTGTTTTTTCTCTTATCGACACGCTTCTCCAGTCACCCCTTGAAGGTATTCTGAAAGAGATGAACCTCTCTGAAGAGATAAACAATGCCCTGCTGCATCGAGACGGCAGGCTGGGAACTCTCATTACGGTTATCGAAGACCTTGAACAGAAAAAATATGTCACGCTGGAAGAACGCCTCGGCAGTCTTAACATTAACATTGAAGAATTGTTTCGCATGGAAAGCGATGCCATTATAGAATACGAAACAATGAACAGCGCCGCATAACCTCGTAAATCGTCTCTTAGTTCATCCCCATCCAGAAACTCAGGGTGAGAGGCTATCGGTTTCTGAATCGGAAGGGAGGGACTTTTCGTTCTGGCAAGGAAATGCACCACCCCGCAGCAAATTACGAGACAACGGCATAATACCACCTCGAAGCAAGCTTGAGGATATGAACCTGCGGGGCAATCAAGGGATTGCGCGGAGGCCCGTCGGGGCACCCGCTTGCGGGTCGTGTACGCCGCACAAGCAAAACCGCAGGTTGACACCGCCAGGGCGGAAAAGGACCCTTTCCGGATGGAAACTAGTTCATTGCACTCGCGGAGACGGCACGCAGGTGACTGTATGCCTTCTTCTGATTATTATGATGGAGAATGACGGAAGGTATATCGAGAATGAGGATGACTTTCCCGTCGCCTCTGATCGTTGCGCCACTGATACCTTTTATATTCTTCAGGAATTCTCCGAGAGGCTTAATAACTACTTCCTCCTGTCCCACGACGGAATGGACCTTAATGCCTACGACCTTTTCTCCGATGTTACAGATGACAACATAGCCGCCTTGCTTTTCTTCGGTCTTCCTGGAAAAAGTCTTCTGAAGATCCATAAGAGGAATAACCGTATTTCTGAGGACCAGAACTTCATTTTTATCGACTGTCTTGAGAAGCCCTTCCTTCAGTTTGACCAGCTCCGTAACCATATTCAAAGGGATAGCAAAAAGTTCATCTTCGGACTTAACGATTAAAGCCCTCATGATAGCCAACGTAAGGGGTAATTTTATGGTGAGTTTAGTCCATTGGCCTTCTTCGGAATCGATATAGGCCTGACCGTTCATCTTTTCAATATTTGTCTTCACAACATCCATTCCCACGCCCCTGCCGGAAACACTGCTCACTTTCTGGGCAGTGCTGAGACCCGGTATGAAGACGAGGTTCATTGCTTCTTTCGTTGAAAGACTTGCAAGCTCTGCTTCACTCATAAGTCCTTTTTCTTTCACCTTATCTTTAACGGCCTGGAGATTGATTCCCTTTCCGTCGTCGAAGATATCGATAATAACGTGGTTTCCTTCATTGTAAGCCTTGATTGAAAGCAAACCCTTTCTGTTTTTGCCCTTCTTTTCCCGTTCTGCCGGCACCTCAACACCATGGTCCACAGAATTTCTGACGATATGGATCATAGGATCGGTGAGGGCCTCGATAAGTGACCTGTCAAGCTCGGTCTCCTCACCTTCCACTTTTAATTCAATATCCTTTTTGAATTCGCCGCAAAGGTCTCGTACCATTCTGGGTATCTTGCTAAAAACCTTACCGATCGGCACGAGTCGTGCACGCATGACGGAAAGCTGAAGTTCATTGGTAATACCCTCAACATAGCTCGTGACATCGGCCAGATTATCTAATACGGATTCACCACCACCTTCCTTCTTCGCCAGACTGTTCACCAGGATGAGCCTGTTCTTTCCAAGAACGAGCTCGCCGACAAGGTTCATCAGTTCGTCAAGTTTCTTGACATCAATACGAATGCTCTGTTCCTCTTTGCCGGCTGTTTTTTGCTTTATGAGAGTATTCTTTACCTGCCCTTCAGTGGCAAGTTTTTCCTCGACGACTATTTCACCGACCATTTTGTCTGTTTCCGTTTCCTGTTTCTTGAGAACATCCTCAAGCTCACCTTTGGTAATGATCTTTTCCTCTATAAGCATTTCGCCTATTTTCTTTTTTTCTTCCTGAGGGGGTTCCGCATTTTTCTTCTTACTGACCAAGAAGCCGGCCAGTTTTTCTATTACTGAAGATGCATCATGATTCTCCACACCTCCGGTCCGGATATCTTCAATCATAAGCTTCATCAAATCAAAAGCTTCAAGGAGGACATCAGCAACTTCCTGGTCGGTCTTCATTTCACCTTTTCTGACAAGCCCAAGAAGATCCTCCCCTTTGTGCGCAAGCGCGGTCAGGACATTAAAACCTAAGAAACTGGCTGTACCCTTTATGGTATGGACAGCGCGGAATATACCATTCACCTTCTCTTCGTCCTGACTTTGCTCGATAGCAACAATGTCCTGAATGACATTATCCATTAATTCGCTTGATTCAACGATAAACTCATCAATAATTTCCTGCATCTCATCTTTTTGTAAAGCCTGATCATCCATGGTCTTCCTCCTCACCGAGAAGACTTTCAACCTTATAAAGAAGAAAATTCGGCTGGACAGGTTTATTGAGAAACATATTCACTCCAGCATCAAATGCATCTTTTTTCAGTTTTTCGTCCTTCGTCGTTGTCAGCATTATAACAGGTGTATCCATATAGTAGTAGTTATCGCGCAAATTCTTGACAAATTCAATACCGTCCATATTAGGCATGTTGAGATCCACGATAACAAGATCAACCTGTACATGACCCAGTTTCTCCATTGCATCAAGTCCGTCTTCTGCTTCGGCAATGATGTAACTCTTCTTCTTTAATATATAACCAAGCAATTTCCTTATGGTCGGTGAATCGTCTACAACCAGTATTGTTTTCATAGGTCATCCTTTTTGATATACAATAGTGCCCGGAAACACAAGGGGCTTGAATGCTCTTGAAATATTATGCAGGGATTCAGCATGGCCGATTATCAAAAACCCCTTGGGCTTTAAGCACTCATAGAGATTTTCAATAACCTTTTTCTTTACCTTCTCATCAAAATAGATGAGGACATTCCTGCAGAAAATCAGATCCATTTGCTTATAGGCCCGATAGGCGTTATCGTCCATGAAATTCAGAAAATCTATCTTCACGTTCTTCTTTGCTTTCTCATGTAGCTTGAACATATTGTTCTCTTCGACAAAGTACTTTTTTCTGAGGGAATCATCGGTATTGCGTATACTGTATTGATTGAAAACAGCACGTTTTGCCGATTCCAGGACCTTCTGGCTAATGTCCGTTGCATAAATCATATAGGGGATATTCTGCTTCATTGTCTGTATAAGCTCCTCCAGCATAATAGCCAGCGTGTAAGGTTCTTCCCCTGTGGAACAGGCAGCGCTCCATATCTTAATAGGGTTCGTCATCGAGTTTCCATTGAGATAATGCTTCTGGACAACAACCTTAAATGCTTCAAGCTGGGGCGGATTTCTAAAAAAGCTCGTTTCGTTTGTCGTGACCACATCAAAAAGATTGGCAATCTCGTTCTTTCCTTTGTCGCTAGTATATTTCAGGCTGTAATAGTAGTCCTCGAAGGAACTTAGGCCAAGTTCGTTAAGCCTGTTGGTAAGTCTGCTCTCCAGGAGGTACAATTTGTTTTCGGCAAAAAATATGCCCGTCTTTTCATAGACAAAATCGCGGAGAGTGGTAAATTCTTCCTTGGTCATCATAATGTTTTCCTATACACTCTCAAGTTTCTCCAGCACCGACGCCGCAGTTGACTGGACATCTTCGTTGGAGTTCTCCGCAAAAGGTTGTATATAGTTGATTGCCTTTTTGTCATTCAAATCGGCAAGGGCCCTGATACAGCCGATAATAATAAGATTATTCTCATCACTGAGACCGCTCGCAAAGACATCAAACAAGGAGCTGTCTTCAAAGACGGCAAGGGCCACAAGGGCGTAATATCGTGTCCAGAGTCCCCTTTTAGTATCTATAAAAATCTCTACCAGCCTGTCTCTGAACATATTAAGCTTTTTGTCTTTAATAATCTTCAATGCCTCATGGGGTATGTCTTCATCCGTTAAGATTTTTTTCAGGAGATTTACATGGCCTTCACTGTCGAGAAAGTTACCAATTAACCCGATAGCGCTTCTCCGCACAGTCTCATCGTCATCTGACGATAGTTTCTCGATAAAGGGAAAACTTCTCTCACTGTCAATAAGACTTACTGCCGAGATGCATACTTTTTTATCCTCACTGGTACCGTCATAGACAAAATATTCCATAAGTTTCAAGGCCTGATCCCGGTCAAGACACACCAGCACTTTCAGGGCTTTGGTTCTTACATCAAAAAAATCTTTCTTCGCGATAGTGGCTATCTCATTTTTGAGGTCCTGAAGCAATAAAGTCCCGACTGCATCTACGGCGTATCCCTTGATATGACCATCTGTGTCCTGTATCGCCTCCCGTACAAGCAAATAGCCGCTCCCATGAAGAATAGCGGGAATACCGGTAATAATCTCTCTTTTTACCTCCACAGAAGAGGAGAGAAAGATGTTCAGAAGAAATGGCTCTTCCAGCTTTACACCGACAGATTTACAGGCTTGTATGAGGGGAAGGCAATATTTTTCGTCTCTTTTCACATAATCCTGAACAGAGGGTGCCCAGACATCGCTGAGGGAAACAAAAAGTTCAAGGATTGTTCTGTAATCTTCATTGTCCGGACCCATCTCTGCAAGTACATCGAGGATGGCCTCACAGGTTTCATCATACCTGAAATAGGCAAGCATCTGCATTATTTCGAGAGAATATTGTTTTTCATATCTGATACCGTTCAAGAGGTGCTCGTATAATTCATCACCTATCTTTTCTTTAAGCTTTTGGAAGATATCTTCATTGCCTTTTTCGAGAATAACCCTTAAATAGGAGTTTCTTTTTTCTCTATTCCATCCCTTTAATATCTCAAAGACCTCATTAAGAATAGCATCATCTTCATATTCTATAAGCACTTCACAGGCTGCTACGGATAATTCTTCTTCGCTGTTTTTGAAAAATTCCAGCAGCGCCGGCACGGCCTTGCTGCTCTTTGTCCGCCCGAGGCTGTATATGGCCGAAAAAGCAATCCAATCCACATCTTTTAAAGCAACAAGGAGCGCCATCACTGCCCCTTCATCGTCGAAATCGCCCAGCGCTACACAGGCTGCATTTCTCGTGTTTTCTTCATCGTTACGAAGCTTGTCGATAAGGCTGGGAATGGCGCGTCTGTCTTTCAGGAAACTCAAGACTTCACATCCATAAACCCTGATGTCCTCGTTCTCGTCATAGAGCATCCGGATAACACCGTCAATGTGGCTGCTTCCTATTTTTTTCAAGACATCGAGAACAGCCATCCTGGCGCCAGTATTGACCTCCTGTAAGAGCGGAACAATACCCTCCACAACATCTTTGCCCGGGGAGGATATTAAGGCATCGATGGCCCTTTCCTTTTCAAAATTATCTCCATTCTGCAAGAGATCAATAAAACGCGTTAATTCTTCCTTGCCAATCTGTTTTTGTGGTATCCCTTGAGCATCCATATTTTTCATAAGACCCTCATTATCTCCTCAGATATCTTATCTATGGGTAACACTACGTCAGCCAGATTTGCGCTGATTACCGCCTTGGGCATGCCAAAAACAACGCAGGTATCTTCATCCTGTGCAATAATATATCCTTTTTTCGCTTTCATTTCCTTCATACCGTTCAACCCGTCATTGCCCATACCTGTCAGAATAACGCCAATCGATTGCTCCCCATAGGCACTCGCAGTTGAAGACATGAGGAGGTCGACAGAAGGGCGGTAAATATACTGCGTTCCTTCAACGAATTCAACGACCACGTCTTTTCCTCTCCTCTTGAGCGCCATATGGGTATTACCGGGGGCAATGAGAGCAACACCGGGGGTAAGCGTCTCTTTCTCTTCCGCTTCTTTTACGTGGATCTGGGAAACAGTATCAAGTCTCTGCGCAAAAGACTGGGTAAACAGTTTTGGCATGTGCTGAGCTATAACAATGGGAAGGGGGAAATCCTTGGGCAGGCTTTTCAGTATATGCTGGAGAACGGGTGGACCGCCAGTGGAGGCCCCAATAGATAAAACCTCATGTTTGATTTTTTGATTGAGATTTAAGATAACCGGTTTTTTGACAAGATCCAGTTTTCTCAATAAAAATATTACTTTATTCCTTGCAACGTTTTTGACCTTTGTAATAAGTTCCGTTTCTTTTGCAGCCAGGGAATTGGCAATGCCGCTAAAATCTTTTGTAACAAAATCGCAGGCGCCGAGATTGAGGGCCTCCATAGTAATTTCAGCGCCCTCTTTTGTTAAAGCGCTCATCATGATCACAGGAATAGGATTATTGGCCATAATATGTCTTAAGGCCTCCAGACCATTCATAACGGGCATCTCAACATCCATAGTGATGAGGTCCGGTTTTAAGGCTTCTATTTTCTCTAAAGCATCTCTCCCATCAACAGCAGTGCCTACAACCTCTATATGCTGGTCTTTCGACAGCATACGAGATATCGTTTTCCGCATGACAAGAGAATCGTCAACAACAAGAACTTTTATCATCTTTCTCCTCTAACACCTCTTCGAAGAACCCTTTGACGTTTTTTAACTGTGCAAATGCCTGTTCAAAAAATCTAAGCTCCTCACTGGGTGTTAAACTTACCCACTGGTCTTCTGCAATCTGGATACAATCCCTGTACTTATATAAAAATTCATCGAAACTGGAAAAATTATCTCTTAAGTCAATCTTTTTTGCACATGTATTGCCCATACTTATTATCATTGCATGTTCCCGATATTCTTCGGCAGCTTCAGGATTATGGTGAAACATGATACCGCCGGTAACTGATTTTGGTATATTCCACATTTGAAGGAGCAGAGCGCCTATAACGCCATGATCAACGGAAAAAACCTCCCTTTCCGCGTCAAGACGGCTTATATTTTGTTCCATTATCAGCGCATTGATGTGCTCCCATTCCTCGCGAAAATACCGATATATAACAATAGCTCCGATATCATGCATAAGCCCGCCGATATAGACTTCATTGGCGTTTGTCCCGCGTACGCATGTGCTGATTGTTTTTGAGAGAACGCCACAGGTGATGGAATGTCTGATAAACTCTTCCCGATTGAAGACAGAATCACCTTTGATCATAGTAATAAAAGGCATGTGGAGAATAATATGGGAAAGATGCTGAAAACCGACAATCGCTATAGCATGCTCAATAGAGGTAATATTCCTGAAGTTCCGCGTACCGAAATAAGCCGTATTGGCCACTCTCAGTACTTCTCCCACCATTGAGGGGTCCATGCTTTTTGCCAGATCTGCCGCGGAACTCATAGGGTCCTCAATAACATTGATCACTTCTCCCACTATCCCGGGAAACGTCGGCAGAACTTCTATCTTGCCCAGTTTACCGAGTATGTATTCGGTGTCCATACCCATCATCTATATTATCGGGTTGTAGGATATAAATCTTAACTCTTAAGATATTTTTTCATTGTTACCCGTAAATTCATAATAGCCTGGGAATGGATCTGACATATTCGTGCTTCCGTAATGCCGAGGACCGCGGCAATTTCTTTCATATTCATATCTTCGTGATAATAAAGGCTCAGGACATGTTTCTGCCTCTCCGGCAATTTATCAAGCTCTTTGGCGAGGATTTTTTCCATTTCATACAACTCGGCACACTTTTCAGGATCATCACTTTCGTCCATAACATAACGGATGATCCTCTCCTTTGCTTCTCCGAGAAGTTCATACAAATCTTCAATACTCACCACCGATAGATTCCCATAATCTTTGAGCAGCATGAAGTACTCGTCGAGATCCATACCGAGCGCTTCAGCTACTTCCTCTTCCTGGGGAAGCCTGCCCAGCTTGTTTTCCAGCTTTCTGACTACTTCATTTATCTTTTTCGATTTAGACCTGGCGCTCCTCGGAAACCAATCTCTGGACCGCAATTCATCAATCATGGCCCCCCGTACCCTGAGATACGCAAAGGTATTGAGTTTGATGCCCTTACTTACATCATACTTTTCCATAGCCTCAAGAAGTCCAACGATACCTGCTGAGATGAGATCCTCGATGATACCGTCATCGTCATACCGCTTTGACACTTTATAAGCAAGGTGCTTGACGATAGGGATAAATTCATCGATGATTTTTTCCCGTTCATCGACACATGTTTTTGCATAAGCCCTCTTCCACATCATGACACCAGTCTGTTGCAGATTTGCATGAGTGCTTTTGTAGCGTGGGTGTCAGGGAAACGCTCGACCCATAACTTCTGCTTTCTCGTAGCGATATTTACATTTTTGTCAATCGGAATATAGCCGAAATAATCAAGGTAGACATCGAGGAACCTGTCAGTTACATTAAGAATCTGCTTATATATTTCCAAGGCCTCTTCTTCATCCTTTACCATATTAACAATCACATTAAAGTCTTTTCTGCCCGTCTTCTTGTGTAAAACCTTTATAACCGCGTATGAATCTGTGATACTTGCCGGATCGGGGGTAATAACCACAAAAATATTCTCGCTCATGGCATTAAAGTAGACAACATTGGAAGATATACCCGCCGAGGTATCAATAATTAAAATATCATGTTTGGGAAGTCCCTGAATGGAGGCAAAGAGGATCTTTCTTTCGTTCTCGCTGAGATGAGAAAATTCACTGATTCCCGATGTAGCCGGGATAATTTTGATACCACAGGGACCTTCTGCTATTACTTCCTCGATGCTCCTGGTACCGTCAATGAGGTCTTTGACATTATATTTCGGGTGCATCCCAAACATAATATCGATATTCCCAAGGGAAAGGTCGGCATCGAGAATAAAAGTCGACTTATCCATATTCCCCAGTAAGTAGGCCATATTGGAAACAATTGATGATTTGCCTACACCCCCTTTCCCGCTTGTTACTGTAATTGTCTTTCTACCGTTTTTTACCATATAGCACCTTCAATTAGTATTCTGCTGAATGTTTCCTTGTCATGCGGCAATATGTCGTTGAAACCGATCCCTTTTGTCATAAAGCAAACAGGCCGGCCTAATTTAATAACATTGCAGCAGAGGCTCCCAAGGTTTTCCTCTTCATCAAGTTTTGAAAAAACAAGCCCGGCGATATTACAGTTTTGAAATATTTTCAAATACTGTTCCATTTTTTCATCCCGCGCTCCTGCCGGAAGGACAATAATTTTTTTAAACTCTTTCAGTTGCTCGACAGCCTGTTTTTGGATCTCCACTTGTCCCGTGAGATCAATGAGCGTTTTCCCTGTATTCCTTTTTGCCTTCACGAAAAGATCTTCCGGATTGGTGGTAAATTGAACGGGTACGCCGGTACTTTCCGAAAAGGCGAGAAGCTCATCGTGACTTGATTTTTTTACCGGATCAAAAGAGAGAATTGAAACCGGCATCCCCTCGTCAGATACCATTTTTGAAAGTTTTTTCACTGTCTCCGTCTTCCCGGAGCCGGTAGGACCCAGAAAAACAAGCGGCTCCGGTGAATCGACCGGACGATATGTACTTATTCTCCTTGCTATGGCGGTCTTGAGAAAAAAAATCGCCTTTGTAGAGTTCTCTGCGAGATGTCCTACCTCAGCATACACCTCAGAAACCAGTTCCAGGGCAAAGTGTATGTTAAAACCATTTTTCGCTATTTTTTCAAAAAGCACCTTCAGGGGTAGCGGATAGGTTTTCATTCTGTCCCGTATCATTTCAGACTCCATAGTGCCCAACCGTTCGGTGAGATATTTCGTCGTATATTGCCACACTGCCTCAGTCCCGCGCCGTAATTCTCCGAGATAATCTTCCTCGGGTGTTGCCGGCACATCTTCGACGGCTATGGAAATCTCGCAGCCCTTTTTCGTCCAGCCATAGCCATCAAGATTGTTTTGTTTGATGTCCATTATAATCGTATCAGGGCCGTATTGTTCCTTAATCGATTCCATGCCTTTTCTGATGTCGTCAAAACTGTGGGTCCTAACCTTCATTGATTCTTATTACCCCCACGGATTGTATTTTTATCTGCGGCGGAATCTCATTATGGGAAATAACGGTAACACCCTGAATATAGCGTTCCAGGAATTTTCTTAGCTTACCCCTCAAGATAGGATGTACAAGGACAATAGGTTGTATATTGGCAAGCATTGCTTTTTTTGCCTCATTACCAATTTTTTCAATAAGACGCTGGCTGAAAGAGAGGTCCAGGGCGAGGCAGGCCCCCTGTTCCGCCGGTTGGATACTGTTTATCAGTTTTTCTTCCAGGCTTTTTTCCAATATCTGGATGTTGAGAATTCCATCGATGAGATAGGGTTTCAAGATACTCCTGGCCATCCGCTGGCGTACATACTCGGTAATAACCTCAGGATCTTTTGTTGACGACGAGGCATCGGCAACGGATTCAAGGATAGTTATGAGATCACGTATCGAGACCTGTTCCCGGAGCAGACTCTGCAAAACCTTCTGGACAATGCCCATGTTGATCTGGTTCTGGGTAATCTCCTCCACCACTTTCGGGTGTGTGGCAACAATGGTATCAATGAGCTTCTGTGCTTCTTGTCTCGTCATGAGTTCATGGGCGTTATTTCTGACAAGCTCCGTCAAATGGGTGGCAATAACGGTAGGATGGTCCACAACGGTAAAACCCTCGGCGATATATCTGTCTCTATCCTTCTCGTTTATCCAGTAAGCATCGAGATTGAACACAGGCTCTTTTGTCGGTACACCTTCCAACATTTTCTGCTTATCTTCAGAACCCATTGCGAGAAAGCTGCCCTGCACGAGGTCCCCTCTGCCCATTTCAATTCCTTTGAGAAAAATAACATATTCAAATGCCTTGAGCTGGAGATTGTCCCGCAGTTTCATAGGCGGCACAACAATACCAAGTTCAACAGCAATCTGTTTCCTGATAGCCCGTATCTTATCGAGAAGTTCGCCGCCCTGCTCCGCATCAACAAGAGAGATGAGCCCATAACCGATTTCCAGCTCGATAATTTCCAGCGGTTTAATCAATTCGGCCTTTTCCTGGTCTACAGGGGCCACATCGGGGACACCGACAACCTCTTCATCCTGCGCTTTTTTAACAAAATAACTCACACCATAGGTAATGGAAGACAAAATAAGAAAAGGGACTAAGGGAATGCCCGGCACCATGCCGATAGAGAAAATAACAACAGAGGCAAGCATCATGGCCTTTGGCTGGGTAAAGAGCTGGCGCACCATGTCGCTGCCAAGATTGGATTCGCTGGCGGCTCTTGTGACAATGATACCTGCGGCAGTAGATGTGAGGAGTGCCGGTATCTGAGTCACAAGACCCTCACCGATAGTCAATATGGTGTAGACAGCAAGCGCCTCATAGACGGGCATGCCTTTCTGAACAACACCAATTACCAAACCGCCGATAATATTGACAAAGATAATAATAATACCGGCAATGGCATCACCCCTGACGAACTTACTGGAACCATCCATGGCCCCATAAAAGTCGGCCTCCATCTCAACCTTTTCTCTTCTTTTACGGGCCCCTACATCGTCAATGAGGCCAGCGTTGAGATCGGCATCGATACTCATCTGTTTTCCGGGCATTGCGTCAAGGGTAAACCGTGCGGCCACTTCAGCTACACGACCCGCTCCTTTGGTGATAACAACAAAGTTAATAACCATGAGGATGAGAAAGATAACAGCCCCAACAACATAATTCCCGCCTACAATAAATGTTCCGAATCCCTTGATGATAAGGCCCGCAGCCTGAGTCCCTTCATCGCCGTGGACAAGGATAAGCCGCGTTGAAGCAATGTTCAGGGACAGTCTGAAGAGGGTCACAATAAGCAGAACCGATGGAAAAACCGAAAAATCGAGAGGCCTGCTGGTATACATTGCGATGAAGAGGATAAGGAGCGAAAGAGAGATACTCAGGGTCAGAAATATATCAATAAAAAAACTGTTGAGGGGAACAATCATGATAAGAATGACAAAAACAACACTTATAGCGATGAAGATATCGCTTCTTTCTTTGACCTTTGTCCCGAATTCCTTCATGACAACCTTATCCTGCCTTTTTGTTTATAGATCATTGCCAGTAATTCAGCAACTATGAGGTAAAATTTTTCCGGTATATAATCGCCGATATTGATAGCATGAAAGAGACCCTGTGCGAGGGGCTTGTTCTCAATCACAGGTACTCCGTGCTTAAATGCCACTTCCTTTATTTTTGCTGCAACGAACCCTGCTCCCTTTGCAACCACTTTAGGGGCCGGCATTTCTCCTGTCTTGTATTTGAGTGCTATGGCGTATGTCGTCGGGTTGGTAACAACCACATCGGCTGTTTTTACATCTTCCATCATCCGTATTCTTGACATTTCCCTCTGGAGACTCCGTATCCGCGACTTGACAAGTGGATTGCCTTCTCTCTCCTTAGCCTCTTCCTTCACTTCCTGCTGGGTCATCATGAGATCTTTGTTGTGCTGCCATCTCTGGTAAAGATAATCAAGACCGGCAACAAAGAGGAAGACCATGCCTACCTTAAGGGTAAGATGGAATGCGGTATTCCCGAGGTAAGAGATGATTGACAGCACATCCTGACCGGGTAATGCAAATATCTGAGGCAATTCCTTCATAATAAGGTTATAGGCAATATAGGTAAGTAACAGTATCTTCAGAATAGATTTCAAAAGTTCAACAAGGGCCCGTTTGTTAAAGAATTTCTTGATACCCTCAATGGGGTTCATCTTCGACGGATCGAATTTTAGGGACTCGGTGCTCCACATAAAACCCGACTGAAGAATGCTTGAGCCGACAGTAATGAAAAGAAGCAGACCAAAAACAGGGACCACAAGCCACATCCATTGGTAAACAGCAAAGGCGACAATACCGTATGCATTTGAAACATTAATATCGAAGTTAATACTTCTCACAGAACTCACATAAATTTTAAAAATATCGTTGAAGAGCTGCGTAATAGTAAAAGAGAGAAAGATTGTCGTAAAGACGATAATCATGCTGGAGGATACCTCTTTAGACTGGGCAATCTGACCCTTATTTTTCGCATCCTCAAGCTTCTTATCAGAGGGCTGCTCTGTCTTTTCCTGAAAGTTCTCGGCCATTTTCTACACCATCAACCGCATTACTTTCATAAAGTCTGTATCCATACCTTTAAATAAGCCGGCCACCACAGGCGCGATGAAACTCAGTGATACGGTGAGCAGAATCATGGTGATGAGAATTTTTATGGGAACGCCTTCAATGAATATGTTTATCTGGGGAATCATTCTCGAAAGCATCCCGAAAGCCAGTTCAACGAGAAAGAGTGTTACAATAATGGGCGCCCCTATTTTAAAACCCAGCGAAAAGACCCTGGTAGTCGCGTTTATAATATAATTGAGAAGAGGCTCTTTAAAGGTAGCAGCGCCGATAGGGAGTGTTTTAAAACTCACCGCTATTGCCTGGAACACTATATAATGGGCATCGATAGCAAAAAAGATCATAATGGCAAGGAGGTTCTTGATCTGTTCAATCACAGAAACCTGGGTCATGGTGAAGGGATCCATAAATCGGGCAAATGAAAAACCGGTCTGAAGGGATATAATATCGCCGGCTATTGCTACAGATGAAAAAATAATCTTCACGATAAAGCTGATGGTAATACCGATGAAAAGTTCTCTCGCAACAAGAAGGGTAAAAGAAAAAGGATCTTTGAGAATATCAGCGGCAATATTGACGGAACCATAGAGCAGAAAAGCAATAAGAAGCGACAGGCTTGCCTTAAAGACAACCGAAACATACCGCGATGAAAACAACGGCACAAGCCACAGCACAGACACAACTCTGAAAAAAACAAGCATGAATTTCTGGGCTTCTATGCCTATATCAATCATATCTATTTCACGTATACCGGTATGTTCGTTATGAGATTAGCCGTATAGGTAGTGGCGTAATTCATCATCCAGGGGAACAGGACCAGCAGACAGGCCGCGATAACAAGGATCTTCGGCACAAAGACAAGGGTCATTTCATGTATCTGCGTCGCTGCCTGAAAGATACTGACAAGCATGCCCACGACAATGGAGGCGATGAGCATCGGCGCCATGAGAATCAGTGTTGACTTTAATAATTCCCGGAATAATTGCACAACAAGGTCTTGACTCATAATAATTTCTCCTAATAAAATCCTTTTATGATGGAGCCAACGAGAAGGTTCCATCCATCTACCAGCACAAAGAGCATAAGTTTGAAGGGAAGAGATATGAATATGGGCGGAAGCATCATCATACCTGCCGATAAAAGCACACTGGCAACAACCATATCAATCATGAGAAAAGGTATGTAGAGGAGAAAGCCTATCTGAAAGGCACGTTTCAGCTCGCTTATGGCAAAGGCGGGCACGACAACGCGAATTGGTATCTCCTGAGGAGTTTTCGGTCTCTCGAGGGCAGCGATATTCATGAAAAGCGCCAGGTCTTTCTCTTTCGTATACTTGAGCATAAAGGTGTTCATTTCCTTCGATGCTTTGTCAATGAATTCTTCAAAACCTATTTTATTGTTCATATAGGGCGCAAGGGCATTTGTATTTACCTTTTCGTAGGTGGGGGCCATGACAAAGAATGTCAGAAAGAGCGACAGCCCGACAATAATCTGGTTCGGCGGCAGCTGCGGTATACCCATTGCCTGTCTCAAAAAGGAGAGAACAATCACTATTCTCGTAAAAGCGCTCATAAGCAACAGCACTGCCGGTGCGAATGCAAGCACTGTCAGGACAAGCACGATGTTAATGAGACCCTTGCTCGATTCACTCCCGGTAAATGCCGAAAAGAGGTTTCCTGCCTGTGTCTGGGGCTTCTCTTTGGCAGCCGCCTTTGCCGAAGCCAGGGCTGGCATCATAATGAGAGAAAGGACGATAACGGCTAACAGAATATATTTCATGTTGCATTACCCTCTTTTTTCCATTTGGCAAGGAGAGACATTTCCTTGTCCCCTGAGGCCACAACCAGGACGTAATCTTTGACTTCTATGACAGAAATGAACTTTTTGTAGCCAAGATAGAGGGAATCAACCTTTTTCAGACCATAGCCCGAATTCTGAGGGCGAAGGGGAAATTTGAACTTTCCCGCGTAACGGGAAAGGAGAATAATGGCGGCAACAATCCCCAGCATGAGCAGAATGACTTTCGCAATCCCCATGTAAACATCCATCATCCCAGTTCCTGTACCCTTTCTTTGGGTGTCACGATTTCGATGACCCTCACGCCGAGGCGCTCATTGACAAGAACAACCTCACCTCTGCCGAGAAGCTTTTCATTGACAAGGATATCGACCGATGCACCGGCGAGCCTATTCAATTCAACAATAGAACCTTTTGACAGCGAAAGGAGGTCTCCGATGGTCAGCTTTGTTCTCCCTATCTCGACGGTTATTTCCACAGAGACGTCGAGGAGACTGTCAATATTTACTTCAAATTTCTTTGCACCATTGCCGGCTTGATTATCTGTTAAAAACTCTTCCATTCTACCTCCCTAAGAAACAGTATCCTCTATCTTTACAGCCTTATTCCCCTTGTAAATACCCATTTTCCCCGTGAATTTTGTCGTATCATAGACGTTGATATCGATGGGGTCATTAACATACCGGTCAACCATGATGACATTGTCTTCAGCAATTTTCATGAATTCCTGAATGGGCATCTTCTTTTTGCCCAATACAGCCCGTATCTCAAGAGGCACCTCAAGGACCCTTTCTTTCAATAGGGCAAACCATTTCTCCCGCATTTCCTTATCTTCCCTCGAAGGTGTGGAGATAAGATATCCCTTTATCGTTTCAAGAATACCGTAGGGCATACAGACCTTCATCCAGCTCGTAATGTCTCCGATCTCAATGGAGAATTCACACAAACTGACAGCTTCCTCGGGAGCGACCATGGTAATGTAGTTGGGATTTATCTCAGAACGTGAATATTTACAGCGGATCTCGTAAACCGGCGCCCAGGCTTTCTCCATTTCGGTTGAAACAAGGTCAATCAATTTTCTAATGACATTAAACTCTATCTTCGAAAACTCCCTGCCTTCGATCTTTGTTGCAGAGATTGTTGAACTGCCGAAGATTGTTTCCAGCACTGAAAAGATCATCTTTGCATCAAAAATAATAATGAAAAAACCGTTCAAATGCTCCGTAACGACAATATTCATATTCGTCGGCAAGGGGATGGTCTTTATGAATTCCGCGTATTCCACATATTGAATAGGTGAAACAGCTACTTCTATTTCTTTTTCCATAAAAAGGGCGAGGGCGGATCTCAATGATTTTGCAAAACGTTCATAGATAAATTCCAGGGCCGGCAGCCTTTCCTTTTTGCCTTTTGTATATTTGACAAAGTCAAATTCCCTTTCTTCCCTGTGGGCTTCAGGCAATACTATCGCTTCTTCTATAGTCTCCGCGGTGTCTATGGCGCCTTCGGATATTCCACCAAGCAGCGCATCTATTTCAGCCTGAGATAGGACCTGCTCCATCTATCGGTTCCTCACTGTATAATGATGTCGGTTATATAAACCGCTCTCAATTCTTCTTCGTCCTTAAAGAGTGTCTTTAAGCTTGCCTGGACTTCACTTTTTATGGCGCTTCTCTGGCTCACATCCATGAGCGCCTCAGGGGCCTTTGCTCCTAATATTGACAATACTTTGTCCCTTATGACGGGCACCATTTTCTTTGCCTCTTCCATGACCTTCGGGTCTTTCAGCTCTATCCCCAGGGTCACCTTTGCATACTTGGCCTGATTGCCGGACATATTAAACACAAAAGGTTCCAGCGCCAGAATAGGACCCAGGAGTTCCTTTTTCTTCTGCTCCTTGGCTTCTTTCTGCTCGCCCCCTTCCTGCTGTTCGCCTTCTGGCGGCTTTTTTCCAAAATACTTCTGCATGATTTTGTTGCTGAAGGACATGATTTTACTGCTGAAGAAATAGTATCCCGCTCCCCCGCCTCCAAGAAAAATAACGATAAGGAGGAGGAACAGAATCAACTTAATTTTGCTCTTTTTTTTGCCTTCTTCCGGCTGTTCAGAGGCCTCTTCCTTTTGTTTTTGTTTTTTTTCTTCCGGTTGTTTTTTTTCTTCCGGTTGCTTTTTCTCTTCAGCCATGCTTTATTCCTCCGTATCCCATGAGAAAGCAATAAGTATGCCAAATATTTTTCACTTTTTATTTCAGTGTGTTGCATGTCATTGAGGTAATAAAGGACACTATGAGACGAGGTTTCTGTCAGCAGATTGACACAAAAAAGGGGCTGGTTAAACCAGCCCCTTTTTACTCTTTAACGTATTATCGCTTCAAATTCATCAATTCCGCAAGGATCTCATCTGTCGTGGTAATGACCCGTGAATTGGCCTGGAAACCCCTCTGCGCAATGATCATCTTGACGAACTCCGTGGCAAGATCGACGTTTGACTGCTCAAGGGAGTTCGGATTGATCTTTCCAAGACCTCCTTCACCGGGAGCGCTCGTATAGGCAACACCGGACTCAATGGTCTCTGAATAGAGGTTGCTTCCTTCTCTCCTCAACCCGTTGGGGTTATTGAAATTTGCAAGTGTTATCTGATAGAGGTTAAGAATCTGGCCATTTGAATAGTGGCCGGAGATGACCCCTTCGGGGGCTACGGTAACATTCAGAAGAGTACCTGGAGGATAGCCGTCCTGGGTTTGAAAGTTCGTTGTAGAGGCGATAGGGTACTGGGTCGTTGTGCCGCCACCTGAGCCGGAACCAAATACGAGATCAATTGCCTGGTCTCCCTGTGCCCCCTGAGAGAAATCGAAGTCAACGGGTATGGCAAGGCCGCCTGATACTAAAGCGCCGTTGTTATTGAATGTCAACGAACCATAACCTGCCAGTTGGTTGGAGCCCGTTGCGGAATCTGCCGCATCGAGGTGTGCCATCCATTCCCAAATGCTCTGTTGAGGTACAGTCGTCTCATAGGATTTCCTGAAATAGACTGTTACAACATGGGGCTGGCCCAGAGAATCGTATGCGGTGACGGACGTGGAATAATTAGATGTGTTGGCTGGATTAACGGTAGCGCTCACATAATCGGTCGAGAACCCGGCAACGGTAAATGTCTGCGTGCCTCCTGCGGCTATGGCGCCACATGTAATATCCAGCCCAGAACCTTCCCAGTCTGTCAGTGTTGCGGCTGAAACGGAAATATGTTCGTTAAAGGTAGTCGTTCCCTGCGAAACACCGCCGAGCATCTGGTCAACGGTAAGGGTAAGGTCGGCGCCATAGAGATCTGTGTTTGCCAAGTCTGCAGCGGTCCAGCCAATACTGCCTGTTAAGATCGCCGAATCGTCTACAACAATATCCTCGCCGACGTTGTCCGCCACCAGTCTGAGCTCCCCTCCTACATCGCTTGCAGTCACAGCAAGGCCTGCGGCGAGATTGATAGCAGCGGCAGCATCTGCCGCAGTAGCGCCAGTAATAGCAGTCAGCACGACATCAGTACCATTAATCGTGAGCGTCCCTGTACAAGCAGAGAAAGTCCCTGTCCCTGTAAGGGCCGCTGTTCGTGTAGCAATTAGCGACGTATAGTTACCTGCCCGTGCATATTTTCCTTCGCTTCCGGCAACATCGGTGACATTCCCGGTCCCTGCCGTTGTGGTCCTGCTGCCAGGTGTCCCTCGCCAGGGAGCATCAGACTGGAGATTTACGTTCATACCGATCAACGCTGTGGCCCTCGGCTCACTGGGCGCCTGGGAAATCACGATATCCGCGTCAACACCGGTAGGGGCATTGGTCGTTCTGTCTATTACCCTTCCCTGGATTATGTCACCATTAGGCTGAGTAAGATTGCCGTCCCTGTCGAACCTGAATTGACCAGCCCTTGTGTAATAATTTGTCTGGTTTTCAGCAGACCGTACAATGAAAAAACCCTTACCGCCGATAGCAAGGTCCGTAGGCTCACTGGTACTTTCGAAGGACCCCTGGGAAAAGAGGGTATCCACAGAGCTGAGCGCTGTGCCGCGGCCAACCTGGCTCGACCCGGAAGAACCGAAGATAGACTGGTAGAGAACGTCCTGGAAGGTGGCCCTGCTCGCTTTAAATCCGACGGTATTGACGTTGGCAATATTGTTGCCGACAACATTGATGGATGAACTGTTTGCTATTAAACCGCTGATGCCTGAAAAGAATGAGCTTAACATGTATTATCCTCCTCTTAGTTTTTTATCTTTTTTATGGCGCTCACAGCATACTGGTCGCCATTGCTTGCCACTGCAACAAGTCCTTTGTCACCGGACTGAACACCTGTTACGGTACGATATACACTGGCCGTGCAACTTACCACTTTGCCGCCTTTTACCGCTACGGCAGAAACCTTTACATCGTCTTCCCCGTTGTAGGTATTCGTCAATGTATCACCCTTGTTGAAAGTAACCTGTGTGGTGTTGCCGTCCTTTACGCCTTTGAGGGTTAAGATAATCGTGTCATAGTCGGCAGCCGGCTTCAGTTCTACATCGTCACCCTTAGAAATAGTATTCCCATCAACGTTGACCTTTTTACCAATAACATTGAGCCACTGAGTGATATTGCCGCTATCAGCGGCCGCCTTCATCTCTGCAAGGGTCTGTGAAATGTTCTGTAATTCCTCCACCTGGGTAAGCTGCGCTAACTGACTCATAAATTGGTCGGCCTTCATGGGGTCCATGGGGTCCTGATACTTGAGCTGGGACATGAGGATTTTCAGGAAAGCGTCCTTACTGACCATGCTGGTTGCCGAGCTTGTACCTGTTGAGGTTGTTGTTGCCGCTGTTTTCGTTGCACTTGAAACGTCTGTAATCACTGACATGCTTACCTCCTTTACGCCAGCGCCTCTAAAAAGACACCGAAATCCTTTTTGTCCTCTTCCTGGGAGTGCTTCTTCTGCTCCTCTTTCTCTTCTTTCTTTTGTGAGTTTTCATTCTGTACATCTACATAGATATTGGCATAAACATATTTACCTTCAAGCTGCTTTGCAATTTCCTCTTTCTGTGACTGGAGAAAGTTTCCCATACCTTCGTTCGTCGTCTTCACTTCAACGGAAATCCTCTGTCCCTGGTCCTTGAGACCTACAAGTATTGTCTCCTTATCATCAATCTTGAGCCTTATCACCATATCCATGGAGAACGTTTTATTTCCGTACTGCTCTGCGATCTTTTCAATTCTGTCAACCATAATTGAAGCGAAAGAACCCTTTTCAACTGTTTTAACAGCCTCTTTGTCGGAATGCGTGCTCATTTTTGTATAATCATTCTGAGATAACAACTGGTGTTCATCCTTACCGGCATTATCATCAATCTCTTTGTCAGATACCTTGAAAACAACCTTAGAGGCATCATCACCCCGGGAAGGGATTGTTTTTTCAGCCTTTATTGTCAGCACGGAAATATTTTTATTCAGTTCATCACCCTCCATTGCCGTCGATTCATGGGTAGTGATCTGAAAAACATTTTCCCGGCTGTTTATCTTTTTTACCTCAAATTTCTGAAAGGACCTCATAGCGTCATCATTCTGCTTCCCTTCATTATCAAGGCCGGGGATAATATCCGGCTTTTTGAAGGCCTGGAATGCTTCTTTGTCGATCACCATCTTATGTTTTTCTCCATTGTTGGCTACGTTTTTACCTGCATCTTTGTCTACGCTTTCTGCAACTGTATGATTTGTATTCCCTCCATCTGTTTTTTCGAAATTGCCCATCTGATGAGTCATCGCTGCAAGATACCCGATTAATGAGGTATTCTCCGGTTTCTTTTGAGACTCGTCGGATATGTCTTCAGAAATCCCAATTGTTTCTTTTTCATCACTTTTCATCAGAGAAAAAAGGTCCAGGCTCCCTTTTTCTTTCACGAATTCAACACTTTCCCCTTCCTGTAAAAAGGCGAAAATATCCTTGAGAAACTTCTCAAGGTTGTCCTGAAGATTGGCCTCTTGAGGGCTCTTCAAATTAAAATAGGTTTGCAGAAGCGCAAAGATATTCTGAGTTGACAATGAAAGGGCGCCCTGTTCTTTTTTCTCATTTTCCTGGGGCGCTTCACCCTTTTGGTCCTTTGATGCGGTTTCATCAATGCTGTCCGTCGAGGCCATTACACCACTTCCCATCTTGCCGTTAAGGAGACTGAGGAAATCGAGTGTATTTCCACCTTCTTCCGTGGAGGCTTTCTCCTGTGAAAAAAATTCCTTTGTCAGTGTTGCGCAATTTGTAAGAAGATAATTTATCAGTAAATTTTCCATACTATCCTATAATCAAACGCCGTGCCAAAACCTATTTATTTATTATCTCAGGTAGTTATAAATCAAGAGCATTCTTTTGAGATACGATTTCAAGGAATTAATTTCCCTGCTGGGAAAATATTTCCTACATCTCCTGTCTGCATATCATTGATTTGGGAATAGGATTTGATTTGGGAATAGGATTTGGAATGAATGGGAATGGAGAGAGGACACCGAAAGAGCGGTTAACAAACATAATCTTTTTTGGAGACAATCAATATATGTTGGAAACAGAAGGAACGGGGTTAAGATACTTCGGCAATCCAGGCAGAGCCGGATTGATATCAGATACTCTTCTCTTCTATCCTGAGGGCCATATCGTCGAGGAGCTTCTGCTCACGTCTGTTGAAGGATTTTTTTAGGCCATTCATCTCTTTTATGTGCAAATTATCAAGCATTTTCTTTTCCTGCATAAGCTCAATGAGTTCCTGTTTTAAAATAAGGATCTTTTCCTCAAGTAATTCACCCTCTCTGATGAGGGCACATTTTGTATTCTCAAGATATTCCAGGTAATCCCTGATAACGGAAAAGTCATTCCCTTGCAGCATTTTTGTAGTAATTTTTTCATAGTTTTGTTCGATGTCAGCATCGACAGCATTGATCTCATTGATAACAATATCCAGCTTGGCTTTTTCTTCCTCCATCTCCCTTTCTTTGTCTTCCATCATTTTTGCTTTTATTTCAATGATGCGCTTGAGACGGCCTTTCAGCATAATTCACCTTGCCGGCAGCAAATAGTAAAATATGTTTCACGCAAGGTAAGATTCAGATACAGACCGGGGAGGTGAGGAGGAGGTGACACAGGCGCACCTTGAGTACATCGGAGAAACTGGCGACGAAGGTATATGAATGGAGGTAACTGTGTGTTAGACATAGAAAAGTATCTTCATACTATTGAGGGTCTCCTCGAGGGTAACCCGATCGTCAATGCCCTGGGTAAGAAAGGTTTTTACCCTATCGATCATTGTTACGGCATAATCTATTTTCGGGTTGCTTCCGGGCGTGTAGGCGCCGATATTAATCAAATCTTCCGCCCGCTCATATTCGGATAATATCTCGATAATTTTTCCGGCATACTCTGTCTGCTCTTTTGATGAAATATCCTTCATGAGTCTGCTTATGCTCCTCAGAATATCCACAGGCGGGTAATGGTTCTGATCGGCAAGTTTTCTCGAAAGCACAATGTGCCCATCAAGTATCGACCGTGCCGAATCGGCAATAGGATCATCGAGATCATCTCCTTCGACAAGAACGGTGTATATGCCTGTCATTGTCCCTTCTCCTTCCCCGTTCCCTGCCCTCTCAAGAAGCTTTGTCAGAAGAGAAAATACGCTTGGTGTATACCCCTTGGAGGTAGGCGGTTCACCAATTGCCAGACCGATCTCCCGCTGGGCCATGCTGAACCGGGTTAAGGAATCCATAAGGAGGAGCACATCATCACCTCTGTCACGGAAGTACTCCGCAATAGCTATGGTAAGAAAAGCCCCCCGGACCCTGGTAAGCGGAGCCTGATCCGAGGTTGCAACAATAACGACAGAGCGGTTGATGCCATCACCTAAATCTTTTTCAATAAACTCCCGTACCTCTCTTCCCCGCTCACCAATGAGGCCGATAACATTGACGTTCGCCTCTGTATGCCGCGCTATCATGCCCATGAGCACACTTTTGCCCACACCTGAACCTGCGAAGATACCCATCCTCTGACCCCTGCCGCAGGTAAGGAGACCGTTTATGGATCTGAGCCCCAGGTCGAGAGGTTCGTTGATCCTCTTTTTCTTCATGGGATTGATGGTATCCCGATAGATAGGTATGGTTTCATTGCACTGGATGGGGCCTTTCCCGTCCATGGGGTTCCCCAGACCATCTATGACCCTGCCGAGAAGACCTTCACCAACAAATGCGTCTACTGTTTTTCGTTTTGAGAGAATTCTCGAACCTATGCCGACGCCTCTCAGATCACCGAGAGGCATGAGCAATGTTTTGCCATCCCTAAAACCGACCACTTCAGCATCAATGGGTGCAGTATCATCAATAGGGTAAATCAATGCCGCATCGCCAACAGAAGAAATCGGGCCTTTCCCTTCTATGACAAGGCCTACCACCTGGTTGACTTTGCCGTAGACCCTGTAAGGGTAGAAATCGGAAAGCATCCTTTTTACAGAAGATATGTTGGTATCAAGCGCGGTGTCCACGGATAAACTCTTTCTTTAATTCTTCGATCTGTACGGAAATTCTTCCGTCAATGTCGCCGAAATTTGTTTCAATAATAAAACCGGGTTCCTTTAATGTGTCGTCTTTAATAATCTTCAAGTGCTTTACTTCCTCCGGTGCAATCTGCTCCACATCTTCTTTTCTCATTCTGATCAGAATTTCGCTTTTATCTTCGCAGAGCTCCAGGGCCTTTTTTACCATATTGATAACCGTTTCTCTCTTTTCCTCACATTCCCTGAGAATAATTGCTTCTGCGAAAACAAGCGCCAGGTCCGTCGACAGCCGTTTTGATCTCTCCAGAAGTTCTTCTTTAAAAAAAGACAACTCGGCAATACAGCTGTTGAGTCTCTTAATAATCGGGTCTACCTTTTTCAAACCCATTTCATGTCCGGCTTTTTCACCCTGGACAAAAGCATCTTCAAAGATAGTCCGTGTCTGGTCTTCAACAGTTACTGCACGTTTTACCTGCCGCTCTCCACCACTCTCTTTTTCATTAAAATAGTTGGTAAATTCTGATTTTATGTCTCCATGCGACAGAGAGTTTTCACTGAAATCATTATAGGTAAAGGTTTCATGTTTTCCCATGTTAAACAAACTTTTCACTCCCTCTGGAGAGAATGATCTTGCCTTCCCCTTCAAGTTTCTTTGCAACCATTGCTATTTTAACCTGCGCCTTTTCCACATCGGACAAACGTACAGGGCCCATTGCGTCGAGGTCTTCTTTTAACATGGCCGAAGCACGCTCCGACATATTAGAGTATATCTTTTCCTTCATGGCGTCTGTGGCGCCTTTTAATGCAAGCCCGATATCCTCGGAAGAAATTTCCTTTAAAAGTGTCTGAATACCCTTGTCATCGACCTGTGCAAGGTCTTCGAAGGTAAACATAAGCCGTCGTATCTTTTCTGCCAGATCAGGGTTTGATTCCTCAAGTTTACCCAGCAGTTCTGATTCCAGGGTCCTCTCCATCTGGTTCAGCATAGTAGCAACCGCTTCAACTCCACCAAGCTGTTTTCCTTCACTGCCGCCAATATTTTCAAGCTGTTCTTTTATGACACTCTCTACCTCTCCCAGGACACCCATATCAACCTTCTCCAGGGCGGCTATCCGCATAATAACCTCAGTCTGTATCTTTTCCGGCAGGGCCGAAATTGCATCACCAGCCTTCTTGCTCCCAAGTGTCGAAAGGACAAGGGCAATAGTCTGAGGGTGTTCCCCTCTCAATACATTTGCCAGCAATTTAGGGTCACAACGTCTTAAAAACTCGCCGGGGGTACCTTTTTTTGTTTCAATGTTTCCCAAAAAGGTCTCTGCTTTCTCATCGCTAAAACTCTTTTTAATGAGCATTTTAAACTTCTGTTCACCGCCTACAATCTGCTTGTTTCTTTTCCCCAGTTTGTTGGCAAACTCCTCCTGCACCCTTGATACAACATGGTCGGGGATCAATCTTAATTTTGTTATTTCCTGGCCTATGGCCTCGATCTCGTCTTCATCGAGGTCCTTCATGATCTCCTTGGTGATTTCATCATCCATGGTTAAAAGGAGAATTGCAGCCTTTTTGATACCGGAAATGGCTTCGCTTTCCATCAATTCCCTTCCCTAACCCATTCCTTTATAATCGACCCTACAAGGGCCTTGTCTTTCATAGCATCAGTAAGCGCCATCGACTGCTGCCTGTTCTCAATGGACGGCACGTCAGTGCCTGCTCCGGCGCTCTTCATATAAACATCTTTTATCTGATGGAGCGGCTCCCTCTCCGACCTGGTCTTCAAAATACCAAGGAGCGGTTTTATAAGGAAGAAAAAGAGGGCAAGAAAAATAGCAATATAGAAAGCATATTTACCAACGCCATAGATCATTTCCTTTCTTTCGGCGCTGTCAATAGCGCCTTTCTCATCAGCCAGAGTCTCTACCTCGAAGGGTACATTAAGGACTTCAATTTTATCCCCTCTTTCCTCATTATAGCCTACTGCTCTTGATACTATACCCTTGATATCACTAAGATCCTTTTGAGACCTTGGCGTGTATTTCAACTCTTCTCCTTTTTGCCCCTTTACCTTTTCATACTTACCATCAATGGCTATGGCAAGGGATATCCGTTTTATATCACCAAAGGGTTCTACAATCTTCCTTACCGTTTTGCTCACTTCATAGGAGATCTGGGACTCCTCCCTCTCTGATTCGTTTGTTCGGCCACTCCCAAGATCGGTCTTTACATCCGTCTTGCTTTTCCCGGCAACATTAGGAACGTTTGAGGCCACACCGGGCACGCCGCCGGGTCCACCGGTTCTGTTTACGGTCTTTTCCTTACTTTTCTTTTCCCCAGTAATAACGCTCTTATTGGGCTGGACTTCTTCTTCAACTTTTTCAATCTTTCGTAAATTGAGTTCAACGCTTGCCCTCACGATGGACTTGCTTGAAGGTATAAATTTATCAAGCATAGACTGGACAGATTCCTCGAGTGTCTTTTCAACGCTCTTCTGTAACTCGAATTGCTGACCGGAAAGGGCAACCGTTGAAGCAACACCGGTGCCGGTGTTTTTATAAAGGATCTTTCCCGATGAGTCCACAAGAGTAACATTGTCCGATTTTAATCCTTCCACGCTGCCTGCTACAAGCTGTACAATACCGGCGACCTGGTCTTTGGACAAGCTTTTGCCGGGTTTTATTTTCACAAAGACCGATGCGGTGGTTTCTTTTTCCTTATCGGTAAAGAGTGTCTTTTCGGGGATAGCAAGGTGCACACGGGACGCTTTGATTTCCGGCATCTGGTTAATGGTCCTCGAAAGTTCCCCCTGGATGGCCCGTTTATAGTTAATATTCTGCATAAATTCGGTCATGCCGTAGTTGGTCTTATCAAAAAGCTCAAACCCCATCCCTGCCCCACCCGGCAGCGCATTCTGACCGGCAAGCATGAGACGCACATCATAGACCCTTTCTTTCGGCACATATACCGCCGTCCCCCCGAGCCCAAGTTGATAGGGCACCTTGAGTTCTTTTAACTTAGCGACTATCATCGATGCATCTTCTGTGGAAAGACCGGCAAAGAGGGTCTGATAGGTTTCTTTTTGAATGAGAGAAATACCGAGAACAGATCCTCCAACAATGATCACAAAAAGGAACAGATAGGTATAGAGCTTATTTTTAGGGGTTGTCTTTATATAGTTCCGTGCGCTGTTTAAAAGATCGTCTGTGGCAGCCATGACTTACACCTGTATTCTCATAATTTCTTCATAGGCGCTGATTATTTTGTTCCGGATCTGCATCATCATCTGAAAGGACAGGTCAGCTTTCTCGATGGCAATCATCGTATTGTGGATATCACCTGATTCCATCTTCACGAGCTTTTCCACTTCCTGACCGGCTTCTTTTTCCAGTTCTCCCACCTTTTTAATGGAATCTTTCAACACATCACCGAAAGATGTTTTGCCTGTTTCCTGCATTGCCTTTTTTGCCTGACCGATATCAGTAAAATTGTTGAGAGTAAATGTTTCAACCTTCATGTTCTACCCCCTTACTTCGCTAAATCAAGAGACTTGATAAACATCTCTTTTGTTGTATTAAGGACATTGATATTAGCTTCATATGCCCGCGAAGCCGCTGTCATATCAGTCATCTCCTCCATGAGGTTCACATTGGGAAGCGATACATACCCTTCATTATCCGCATCCGGATGGTTTGGATCAAAAACCTTCTGAAAAGCTTTATTGCTTTCATCTATGGAGTTTACCTTCACTCCCTCTATCCTCTTCGAGAGGAGACTTCCGAAAGTCTTTTCGTCAGAAACATCAGTAGACATGAAGACAACTTCTCTCTTCCTGTAGGGACCGCCCTCTTCAGTTTTTGTCGTATGTATGTTGGCAAGGTTGCCGGCAACAACCTCCATCCTTTGTCTTTGGGCCTTCAACCCGGAAGCACTGATTCTGAGGATATCAAGAATTCCCATATTATCTCCTTCTCTCACTGATGAGAAATTTAATTTTATCTCCCACTGATGAGAAATTTCATTAAAGCAAATCGTTTTGCAGCAACCTGTACAAGTGTATGGAACATGAGCTGGTTCTCTGTGAGCTTCACGATTTGGTTCTCCATATTGACCGTATTACCGTCAATACTTACAAGACCATCATTTACAGGACTCTCCCTGACTTCAATATCACCATTCTTTAAGCCTTTTTCACCGGAGGCGATCTGTCTTTCAAGCGCGCTTCTGAAATCAAGGTCCTTTTCTCTATAGGCAGGGGTTTCAACATTGGCAATGTTGCCTGATATTACTTTGTGGTAATAAGCCCGTATGTTAAGCGCCTTTTCAATAAGGTTGACCATTTCCATATCAATACTCCTTAACAGGAACCTCTATCCCCATTGTTTTGTATTCATGAATCTTATTCCGCAAAGTCCTCACCGTAATACCGAGAATCAATGCTGCTTTTGTCCTGTTGCCTTTGACCGACTTGAGGGCATCGAGAATAAGCTTTGTCTCCATGTCCTTCACAGAGCCTGAACCGGCAACGCTTTCGCTTGCGCAATCGATATCTGTCAAATGTGTCAATTTAATAACAGAGCTATTGGAGAGGATACAGGCCCGTGCAATAAGATTTTCCAGCTCCCGCACATTACCCCTCCAGGGCCTTTCTTTTAAATAGCTGATTGCTTCGCTGTCAATACCCACATCCATACCCTTTGCGTGTTTTTTCAGGAGATATTCGACAAGGGGAGGGATATCTTCTTTACGTTCCCGAAGGGGCGGAACCGTTATGGGGAATACATTGAGGCGGTAATAGAGATCTTCTCTGAACTTCCCTTCGCTAACATATTTATTGATATTTCTGTTCGTCGTGGCAATAACCCTGACATTAACCTGTTTCGGGTATTTTGACCCGATAACTTCGATTTCTTTTTCCTGGAGGACCCTCAGAAGCTTGGCCTGAAGTCGCGGATCCATTTCTGTAACCTCATCAAGAAGGATGGTTCCCTTATCGGCGAGTTCAAATTTTCCCAGTTTCCGGGCGAAAGCCCCGGTAAAGGCGCCCTTTTCATATCCGAAGAGTTCGCTTTCAAGCAATGTTTCCGGCAATGCCGCACAGTTCACTGCAACAAAAGACTTATCGTGTCTGTCACTGTTTTCATGGATGTATCGGGAGATTACTTCTTTCCCGACACCGCTTTCGCCCAGCACAAGCACTGTTGCGTCCGATTTGGCAACCCGTTCTGCCTTAAGAAGAATATCCTTCATGACCCTCGATGCATAGACGATTTTCCCGTTTTTTACACCCAGGGCCCTCTTTACGATGCCATACAAGGTATCCGTATTGAAGGGTTTCTGAATATAGTCATAAGCCCCTTCTTTTATAACCTTGACGGCATCCTGGACCGTACCGTATCCGGTCATAAGGATGACAGGCATAAAAGGCCGAGATTCCTTAATATGGTTCAGGAGATCGATACCGCTCACGTGGGGCATTTTGACATCAGTAATAACGAGGTCAAAGATGCGTCTTTCGATCTCATCGAGGGCTTCTTTGCCGTCTTCGGCAACTGATACGCTGTATCCTGCCCGTGCGAGAGATTCCTTAAGGGCTATCCGCATATGGTTATCATCATCTACAACAAGGACATTTGTTTTCATACCACCGATAACCTTTCCTTTGGGAGATAGATTAAAAAGGAGGAACCGGAATTCTCCGCCGATTCCACTTCAATATAGCCGCCGTGAGCCTTGATAATATTGTAGACAATAAAAAGACCGAGGCCGACACCCTTATCTTTTGTTGAAAAGAAGGGGTTAAAAATATTCTTTCTTATTTCTTCCGACATGCCGACACCACTATCACTGATAATAAGGACAGCAAACCTTTTGTTTTCTTTGATATCAACCTTGATTCTCCCATTCTTATCGACAGCATCGATGGCATTACTGATGAGATTCATAACAACAAGTTTCATAAGATCAGGATCAAAGGAGACGCACCCTTTACACGTTGCATGAAAATCAACATTAATCTCGCGGATACTTATGGAAACGCTCATAAAGTCGAGGGTATCTTTAACAACGGAAAAAAGTTCCTCCTGTTTCAGAGCAAGAGTTCTCGGCCTCGTGTAGGAAAGGATGTTATTGATAATCCTGTCTATTGTTTTGACACCGAAGAGAATATAATCGACATATTTCTTTTCCTGCTTCCTGAGCTTGCCGGAAATCAACATGGAGAGAAAAAGTTCCATACTGCCAAGAGGATTTTTTATCTCATGGGAAATGCGGGCCGCCATTTCACCCATGGCCATGAGGCGTTCATCCCTTTCATTTCTCTCTTTTACCTTCTCGGCTTCAGTGACATCTTCAATGGCAATTACTTCCTTGCCTTCAAAACCATTGAGTAATTTTTCCTTTTTCCACCGGTAATGTCCATTTCCATTTTTTACCTCTCCGGTCTTGAGGTTACCATCATTGAGATTACCGATAATGCCTTCTGAAAGGAGTTCTTCGGCCTGCTTGTTGGTAAATAGTATCGTTTTTTCCTCAACGACAACAACGCCGACCGGCAGCGAATCGAGTATGGTATAAAGATACTCGCTTGCGCGTTCAAGGGCCCTGTTTTTCTCCTCCAGCTCCTCTTTCAACTCCCTGATCTGACTTTCCAGGGTGCTGTAATGGGTTATGATCGAATCGGACGCTTTCGAAAACTCATAAAAGGCATTTTCAAGTAATTTGGTTTCCAGAGCAGGCATGCCAGATTATTTGCAAAAAGTGTACCACTTAAAAATAGGTGACGGGTGACGGGTGACGGGTGACGGGAAACAGGTGATATGTGACAGGTTTTTGCCAATTACCTATGGCCTGCCGCCTATCACCTGTGTGCCGGTTTTATTTGTCATTAATTTGACAGGGGGTATTTTTGGGACGTGCAGATATTTACTGAAAATGTGAACTCGACTTGACAGATAGCTGAGGACCAAGTCAGATTTGGTGTTGAGAACACCAACTACTTAATCGCATTACAAAAATGATATGCTAAGACTTACGGGATGAAGTGAAACATAACATCGTCATCACCGGTGCAACCGAGGCCGTGGCGGTAAGAAAACCTGCTTGCTTCCGCGTCCGGTGGATGAAATCGTTATGCAGTTTTCCTTTCGAGTACCCTTACTTCTTCCTCAAGGTGTCCCTTAAGTTTATCCTTTTCTACCTCAAGATCATATCGAGTTTGGAGATTAAGCCAGAAACGTTCCGACAATCTGAAATAACGGGAAAGGCGGAGTGCTGTATTTGCGGTAATTGCACGTTTTCCGTGTACTATTTCGTTAATCCGGCGAGCGGGCACGCAAATGTCTTTGGCTAATCTATACTGACTTATACTCAATGGCTTGAGGAATTCCTCGAACAATATCTCTCCGGGATGTATTGGCTCCATTGTTTTTGCGGTCATGGGTTCCTCCTAATGATAATCTACGATTTCAATTTCAAAGGCATCTCCGGCTTTCCAACGGAAGCATATTCGCCATTGTTCGTTAATGCGGATGCTATATTGGCCTTGCCGGTTTCCGGAGAGCTTTTCCAATTGGTTTCCAGGTGGTTCTCTTAAGTCACTTAATCGTTCGGCAGCATCCATGAGCAAAAGTTTTCTCAATGCTTTTTGGCAAATGTCTTGCGAGAATTTGGAGACTTGTTCCCTTAGAAATACCTTTTCTGTATGTTTACAACGAAAGGCCTTTACCATTAAATATAATAGCGCTCTACGTTAATATTGTCAAGCGTTACTAATTATCCTTTCTCTCGCATAAGCCAAGGGTCAGTAAGAGCCACATATTACGGCGATTCACTGTAACCGGGGGTTGGGCAATACTTATCCTTTCAGTTTATGTCTCGTGTCAAGGGCAAACCCCTCTTTCTCTCCCAGATGTTTATTGTAAAACCTGAACTCGACCCGACAGACGGTTGAAGAGCAGGTCGGATTAGGTGTTGTGAACACCTCCCAACAAATAGACTTTCATAGTGAAATATTGAAGGATTACCAATTAAATGAGAGTATAGCACAAAATTCAGCCGGAGCTGAAAAACAATAGACTTTAATGGATTGTTAGCGAAATGCCTGAATTACTTAAGCCGTTTAATTTCCTGTTTTATTTCTTCAATTACTTCATTGTTTTTTATTTCTTTTCTTTCCCCGACCTTGGATGAGAATACATAGAAAACCTTGCCGCCATATTTCTCTGTGAATCTTTCATGGCTCTTGGCCTGCAAGCCTTTTTCTTTGAATATTTGCGATAATTGTATCCCCTGATTGACTGGTTTTATCTGTATCCCGATGTAGCTGTCTTTGATTTTGATGAAAAAATCCACATTAAAATGTCTGTCCCATTCATCAGGCGCTGGCTCAATTTTTATCTCAAGTTCTTTTTCCAACTGTCCGTAGACGGTCTTTATCTCGGTCATGTAACCATCAAATGTACGGTCGATGACGAGTTGCAGCATGTAATCAACGCAATCCTGCTCGCTGACCGCCTCTACTTCAGCATGAATAACTTCAGTGATTTTGACATAGAGTTTCTTTCCAAGCTCTTCTATATGCTCTTTTGGACGGACATTCGTAAAGTAGTAATCCCGCCATTCGCCTATCGTTCTTGGTGCACACTGTCTGATACTTTCCGAAGTAGGACCCACGTTCCTTTTGAAGTTCAATTGAAAACGGTTCATTGCGCTGTTTAGAATCCATTCTTTAGCCATGTATTGCCCCAAACTTCATGAATTTGTCTTTGTACCTAAAGTCAATTGAGTAGTCCACGTCTGCAAAACCTTCTTTTATCAAATGTGCGTTGAGGAATGTTTTATTTTTTAAATATACATAGCAAAGCAGACGATTTTGGCTGTCGTGCTTTTGCTGATCGTATTTCAGAAAAACTTTTTGCCCTCTTGTTTTTTCAATAATAAAATTGACGGCCAAACCATTCACTGCCTTGTTTTCCCGCACACCGATAAGACGGACAAGCAGCCCATTACTCAGTTTTATCAGCTCAGGGCTGATCACTTCTCTAACCGAAAAATACTCCTCGCGGTCTGTGCTGTTTTCATCAATTCTGGAGCCGAATTGAAGCTTCTTGGGATCGATCTTTTTGTCGAGTTTGTGAGGGTCATTGAAAATATAGGGCAGCTTTTCTATTTCAACATTGAAATCTGTAGTTATATTGTCTTCAAGAAATTCATATTCTGTTCCCGAAAAGTCCCCTTGCCCGGCATTTAGTTTTTGCTTAATTGTCGGCATGAAATCCTGATTAATTTCAAAGCCGATTGAATTCCTCGCCAGATTCCGGGCAGCCATTGATGTTGTCCCGCTGCCGAGAAAGGGATCAAGGACTGTATCATCGACAAAAGCAAACATTTTAATCAGCCGGGCAGGTAGCTCTTCAGGGAACATTGCCATATGCCGATCCTGCTTGGCACCAGCAAAATACCAGTGGCCGGAAAAATAGGTATTCCAATCTTCTTTTGATATTACGGATAGTTCTTTTTGCTCACGCGTGGGTTTGGGTGAATTGCCTTGTTTTTTGAATAACAGAATAAATTCATAATCGAGTTTCAGTATACCGTTCCGAGGGTAAGGAAAGCTTCCCATTATGGTTGCCCCACCGGTAGTGTTGGTTGTCGTTACCTTTTGCCATATAATCGCGCCCATGTAATCAAAACCTATTGTTTCACAGAATTTGATAATCTCTGTCCTAATAGGAATTACCTTATATCTTCCATAGTAGACCGAGCGAGCAAATTGATCTCCGATGTTTATGCAAAGGCGGCACCCGGGATGTAAAACCCGATGACATTCTTTCCAGACAAGATTCATATTGTTAATATAGCTTTCATAGGTTTCGTGGTATCCGATTTGAGTACTGGTCCCGTAGTCTTTAAGCTGCCAGTATGGGGGTGAAGTAATGACCAAATGAACCGATTCATCGGCAACTATATTCATTTGTCTGGAATCGCCGTGAATAATCCTATGAGTTGTTTTCATATTTCACTTAATTATAGCTCGGAGCATTCATGTATGTAAATGGATTTATTTCGTTAACCCTTGATTATAATCCCCGGTTTCAATCGAGGGAAGTCTTTTCTATTTAAGTAATGAATAAAGGTTTTGTAGGCACTGACACAAATCGCTGATGAATAACCTTTCCTTTTGGGCATTGATTACCAATTATAACGTTGTCTGTCGGGCGTAGGTTCAAAACTCGACTACAGAAAGACATATGTAGCTACCAACACATTCTCAGATATACTGCAAGACAAGAAGCTTCGCTCCGCGAAGCTCAAACACATTGAATGCTCCTTGACTATTGCCGGGACTTGTCACGGCGTGGAGTGGACGACGGCTTGGAGGGGAAAGATGGATATGCGATGCACTGGTGCGGCTTGCTGGCGCGGAAGCGTATATACATACGCTGAGCAGCGCATGTCGCGGCAGGGCGCGCAGAGACGCTTTCCCCTTCAAGCCGTTGGCTGGACACAAAACACCCAGTATCAGAAAAATTGGTGATCCTATCTTCGAATACCGCTTGAATTTTCCACAGTTCAGAAAGCAATAACGGAAGCGTCTTTCAGGAAGGAGTCAAGAGATGGCCCTGGACAGGTCGATAGGGGAAACCCTGACTTTTACTCGCTAATTTATGCCGAGGCGTTTCATCTTTTCAATGAGGGTAGTCCTGTTTATGCTGAGTACCTGGGCTGCTTTGCTCTTGACACCCTGTGTCTCGCCAAGGGCCTTCATAATAAGGGTCTTTTCAAATTCCGAGACAAGGGTATCATACCCTCTTTCTATATCAAGAGGCGCTGCTTCCTGCTCATAACGGTGTTCTCCGCTGTAAAGTTTTTCAGGAAGATCTTCAATGTCGATGTGGCCGTTTTTCTTGAGTACTACCACCCTCTCGACAATATTCTGGAGCTCTCTCACATTACCGGGATAACCATAATCCATGAGGGCCGCCATGGCTTCTTCGGTGAATCCCTCTATAGCGGCAGAGTTCATCACATTGGAACGTTCAAGAAAATAGCTGAGAAGAAGGGGAATATCCTGTCTTCTTTCTCTGAGAGGCGGTATATGGATCGGAACAACATTGAGACGATAATAAAGGTCTTCCCTGAACTTCCCTTCCTTTACAAGATCATCAAGGACCCTGTTTGTAGCCGCAATAATTCTCACATCAGCCTTGATTGTCTTGGAACCACCGAGGCGCTCAAAAGTTTTTTCCTGCAGCACCCTGAGCAGTTTTACCTGGAGGTTGAAACTCATATCGCCTATTTCATCAAGAAATATCGAGCCGCCGCTGGCAAGTTCGAATCTTCCGTATCTTGTACTTGCAGCCCCTGTAAAGGCGCCTTTCTCATACCCGAAAAGCTCGCTCTCCAGGAGTGTTTCCGGTATGGCCCCGCAATTAACAACCACAAGGGGATTATCCCTTTTTGAAGAGTTGTAGTGGATGGCCCTTGCCACGAGTTCCTTGCCGACACCGCTTTCACCGGTTATAAGTACTGTGGCATTCGTATCGGCAACCCGTTCAATCATCTCAAATACTTTTTGTATAGGGAAACTGACACCGATGATATTTTCAAACTTATATTTGTCTTTTAAACAACTCCGTAAGATTGTATTTTCGCGGATGATTTTGTTCTCCGCATATCGTCGAAGGAGATTTGCCTTAAGGGTAAGGCCTTTGGGGATGTTTTCGCTTTTTAAAAGGGTATAATAGTACACTGCAGAATTAACCGTTGCAAGAACTTCTTCAAATTTAAAAGGTTTCAAAATATAATCAAAAGCGCCGCTTCTCATGGCGCTGATAGCACTCTCCATGCTTCCATATCCGGTCATAACAATACCAAGGGTATCCAGGTATTCTTTTTGAATGAAATTGATAAGCTGGAGACCATCGACTTTCGGCATCATTAAGTCCGTAATCAATACCTGGTAGCCATTGTTCTTCAAGGCGGTAAGGGCCTTTTTGCTGTCTATATAGGGGTCAACATCGAAACCACTGACAGTCAGGAACTCACAAAGCATGGTAAGGATATTCTGCTCGTCTTCAACAACAATGATCTTACCCTTATTCGCCTTACTGTCCATTCTGCTACTGTCCACCCTGGTTCCGTTGATCAATAATGGTATTCATGTGTTTCAGCATATCCCAGGCCCGATCTTTATCCTTTTCGTCTTCGGTCTTACCATCTTTTTTATCCTGCGATGAACCGATGGTGTATACCGTTTTTTTCTCATCTCGTTCTATCCCCATAGTATCCTTACCGATTGCATTTGGAAGAAGTCCTGGAATGAGAAGGAAAATTTGGACTAACAAAAACAAAGAACCTTTCAGAAGATACTTGCTGAAGTTCATTTTATAATTATATAGCTTTTTCTTGCCTTTCGTCAGTAAAAAAATTACCTTCTATTTCCCTTGAGGGGGAAAACTTTCCCGTATCTCACTGTACACAATCAAGCCATTGACATGCAGATTATTGACATTATGCGTCATATACCCCGTCTATTTTATTACGGAGGACCCTAAGGATGACAAGCCCCGGAACCCCGACAAATGTTGTGATAAGAAAGAATATTGGCCAGCCCGTCATCGTCACAACAAAGCCTGATGTCGGCGAAATTGCAACACGTCCCAGTGCAGCAAAAGAAGACAAAAGAGCAAACTGCGTAGCGCTGTAACGCTTATCACAGAGGGCCATGATAAGGGCCCCAAAGGCAGCAGTCCCCATACCTCCGGAAACATTTTCAACGGCAACGGCTGTAATCATAGCGGGAAGGTTTTTACCGATCATGGCCAGACCCATAAAAGCAAGATTGGAGACCGTCTGGAGTATTCCGAAAATCATCAATGACCGGTAAAGCCCCAGCTTGACCATCAATGTACCTCCAAACAAAGCTCCAACAATTGTCGCGACAATACTTAAAGTCTTATTTATGGTGCCAATTTCAATCAAAGTAAAATTGACACCACGGATAAGAAAGGTTGTTGTCAGGGAGGCTGCATAGGCATCACCAAGTTTATATAAGATTATGAGAAGGATAAAAAGCAGAGCCGACTTTCGTAAAAAGAAATCTTTCAATGGACCCCAGATGGCTTCTTCCATGGTTTTCGGCGGAATAATCTTTTCAGCCGGCTCCTGGCCGAGAAAAGTGCCGCATATACCGATTATCATAAAAAGCGCCATCAGGAAATACGTATTGCGCCATCCTATGCTGTCCGCCAGAATGAGCGCCAGCGCCCCCGCAACGAGGTTGGCCAAACGCCACCCCAGAATAAACGTTGCAGAACCAAGCCCGCGTTCCACGTTGGGAAGCACATCGGTACGGTAGGCGTCAGTGACTATATCCTGTGACGCCGAGATAAAAGCAATAGTGAGGGCTATCACAGCAAGGGCAAGAGGCATCCTCTCCGGAGAGCTCAACGCCATAAGAGCTATTCCTATTAAAAGGAGGACCTGTATGGGAACAATCCATCCCCGTCTGCGCCCAAGCCAGGGAGGAACAAAACGGTCCATAAAAGGGGACCAGAGAAACTTAAGGACATAGGGCAGCCCCACAAGAGAAAACAACCCGATAGTCTTGAGATCCACCCCGGCGGTGGTGAGCCACGCCTGCAGTGTACTCCCTGCTACAAGTGGAAGAGGTAGTCCCTGCGAGAACCCCAGGAGCACCATAACGGCCATTCTGCGGCTCGTAAACATCCTGAGATAGGGTGAATCACTGAAACGTTTGTGGGTTGTGGGTTGTGGGTTGCGGGTCAACGATACCTTCTCCCATCGTATGCCCTGTTTTTCGTGTTTTGTCTTCTTTTTTCTGTCCTTCTCATACCGCTGTCCTTTTTTGATATTCTCAAACCAATATATTACCCAACATATGTCCTAATTGCCACATGAAATGAACTAAATCATCTGTAATTCCATTTTTAAATCAAAGATGATATTGAGGCGGCAAGGAGGAGGAAACCGGAGCATACAACACGTATGTGAGGATTTACGACGACGCTGCCAACAAAGATAGCGCTTTCCCCTGAAAATAAACCTCCTTAATGCATATTACCGTCCTTTTTTTGTAAGATGTGGAATTGCCGGTTAGGATTGTAAGAATTTCCCCTGCGTGCTCTTGGCAACAATGTTTTGTCCCTATAACCGGCTGAGGTCAGTTTGATTTACGGGGTCTTCACCACCAGTAGGCGTCGACCTTTTTCCACATAGTCTCTGTTTTACGCTGCTTCGTTCGCTGTTACGGTAAATCCAAGACCGGTAAGTTTCTTTATATAGTTCCTGATGGTACGGTCCTTTTTGTGTTTGTCGAGATAGTCCGGCCCCAGCTCTTTGCAGGGCACCTTGTATTTCAGTATATGGTAACACATGATGAGTATTTTATGCCCTACAGCGACGAGGGCCCTTTTCTTACCCCTTCTCCCCACAAGACTCTGGTATTTTGACCGAAGATAGGTGCCTTTCATCCGTGATGCCACCCATGCAAACTCCGTGAGGACACTCTTTAAACATTTATTTCCCTGTGTGGTGGTTCCCGGTTTCTTCTTTCCTGCGCTTTCGTTGTTGCCGGGACTCATCCCCGCCCAGGATGCAAGGTGCCTCTCCGTAGGGAAGAGATCCATATTCACCCCCATTTCCGCGATGATTACGGAGGCGCTGTTTTGTACGGATGGTATTGTTTTCAAAAGATCGTATTCTTCCTTGTAGTGGGACTCGATTATCTCCTGTATCCGTTGTTCCAGTGCGGTAAGAATCGCTTCGGTTGCCTTCATGTGACCTAAAGATGCACGGATCATGAACGTATGATGTTCTTCTATATGTCCCACAAGGGCTTCTGTGAGTTCCTCTTTTCTTCTGCGCAACCTGCCCTTGCTCAATTCCGCCATCACCTCTGTGTTCCGGTTACCCTTCATCAGTTCTTCAATGATTATAATCCCGCTTACCCCGAATATATCAGAGACAACGGAGGAGAGCTTTATATTGGCATCCTCAAGGATCTTCTCTATCCGTTGTTTCTCGGAAGCAACGGTCTGAATAAGTTTTTTCTTGTACCGGGTGAGATCCCTAAGCTCCCGTATTTCTTTCGGAGGGATGAAACTCCCCGTAATCAGCCCGCTTCGTAAGAGTTTGCAAAGCCACTCGCTGTCCTTCACGTCAGTCTTTCTTCCCGGTACGTTCTTGACGTGCCGCGCATTGACCAGCATCACTTCGAAGGTGTCCTCCAGTATGTTGAATATGGGCTTCCAGTAGACTCCGGTGCTCTCCATAGCAACATGAGTAATGCCACGTTCCTTTAGCCATTGTTTAAGCCGTATAAGGTCATTGGTCATGGTGGTGAAGGTTTTCGTCTCCTTATTTTATGCCTGTTCCCATGACGGACGCGACTACCGTTTCTTTGTGCACATCAAGGCCGGCTGCCCTTTCAATGATTATGTCCATGATATCCCTCCTTATTGTTGTAATAGATACATGAATATTCTTACAATAAAAAGAGGGGCCTCGTACGATATTTTCATTCTTATTTGTGCCGACAAGTCGGCATGGGTGTTTGATTTAGAAATGGAATAAGTTTATATTAAGCCGATTAAACGTGACAGGTAAATGAGTAGAAATGTGCGTAGTTATAAATTACTGTTTTTGATGTAGGAACATTCAGACAGGCCGCAACACCGGAAAGGTATTCCGGACATTGCGCGCTGTCATGATAGAGGCCCTATTTCCGAACGCAGATTGGCGCTAAATTGGTTTTATCATCCAACTCTTCCACCACTTCCATTTTCAAAATTGGGAACCTGGACACATCAAAATCCTGCGTAGCGCAGATAGGAAAATTCTTCGTATTGAGAAACCAATCACCACTTTTTGGTTTCCGTACTTCACCGGTAACAGTGAATCTTATCTCACGTAACATTTTTGCCTCCTTTATACCCTTTTTATACCCTCTCCAGTATTAACTTTCAAAGGGGTATACCCACCACAAGCAGAAGCAAATCCTAATCATTGTCGATTACTTTTTTACCGTACCACCTCCCTTACTAAAGCCATTGGAGACCACACATTGTCGTATGTCTGAAAGTTTTGTTCCACCATACCGTGTGATCCTATTGTACTATACTCTATAAAACCACAATAACAAATGATCCCCGTCACATTTTTGGACAAAAAAAGGAGTCCGTAGACACCGACAAATATGTGGCGCGTTATATCAGAAATTGAGAATTTTTTTGTGCTTTCGTCAGGGACACCGACAACTAAAGATAGTGCTTTGATTTAGAGATGGAATTAAACAGACAATTCGCCTTTAAGAACAATCACTGCCTGGCCGGAAAGGTAAACCCTGTCACCGTCGACACGGACTTTTACAATTCCCCCGCGTTCTGAAGCCTGGTATGCGACAAATTCATTTCTATGCAACTTTTTTGCCCAGTATGGCCCGAGAGAGCAGTGCGCCGAACCGGTAACAGGATCTTCCTTTATCCCAAGAAGGGGACAGAAAAACCGTGACACAAAATCAAATCCACCGGAGGTTGCCAGGCTTGTGACGATAACTCCCCGGGTCGGCACGCGACAGAGGACATCAAAATCGGGGTTTATATTTCTCACTATCTCCTCTGATTCAACCTCAACAATATAATCAAACCGATTTTTGCCAACATAGCCTGCTTCGACCCCAAGGGCTTTCGTGAGTCCTTCCGGGGCAGATACCTCCACATCCGGCGTAGAGGGAAAATCAAGCTCAATCCAGTCATCTCTCAAGCACGCTGTCAGAAGACCGCTTTTTGTATAAAACCTGATAGCCGCATCGCGCGGCGCTCCGCCCATTATCCAAAGAACATGGGCACTTGCCAATGTTGCATGGCCGCAGAGCTCTACTTCAACCTCTGGCGTAAACCACCTGAGCCTGTAACCATCACCCTGCCTGATAAGAAAGGCTGTTTCGGAGAGGTTCATCTCTTTTGCAACATTTTGCATCCAGGAATCAACTTTTGGATATTCGAGAAGACAGACCGCAGCAGGATTTCCTGTAAAGGGTCGGGCAGTAAAGGCATCAACATGGTATATTTTCAAAACAGCTTGTTTCCTATAGCATCTCTAATAAATTTGTTTCCGTCGAAAGTCCCATTAAAAACATTTCCATCTCAAGGGCCCTCTCGTGGCCTATCGTCTTAGCTGAAGATGTATATAACTCCTGCGGTAATTCTGTACTGAAACTTTTTATTAATTTAATGGCGCTGGCCATGTCCGGCGTCCAGTCATCATGCTTCACCATCGCCAGCATCCTCGCAATTCCAATATATCCCAGATAATCAAGAATATCGGCATCACGAAAAATAATGACCTCCTCTTTTAATTCCGGCGATACATAAAACATATGACCCAGAATAACGTCTTTGGTACTGGCAACCTTCTCTTCCGGAAACCCCATGGGCTTCAGGACCTCTTCGCAGAACTCTGCCGATCTCACAGCGTGTTCAACACCAACTTTTTTGTAAGGTTCAAGGGCGCCTACATCGTGGAGATAGGAAGCAGCAAAAATCACCTCTTCGTCTATGGGGGTATTCTCTTCTTTTGCAAGCCTCAGCGCCATATCGTGGACTCTTTGGAGATGAGAAAAACCCCATGCAGGATGATTGAGGTTCTTCGCAAAATCTAATATTCTTTGTTTCCACATTAGCCACTCCTCACTTGGTTACAAAGATAGGTCTTGCTTTTGCCTATGTCCTTACCTCTATTGTGCTTCTACAAGGAGAACTTGTCAATCGTTAAATGAACATTGTCCACAAATGTGCTTTTGTTAGACCTTGACAATTATTAACAAGTAGTCTAATAATTTTGACAGTACCTATAATCATTGCATGAGAGTCATCTTTTGTAAACCCATTCGATCGAGAGGCCCTATAGTGATGAATTTTTTTGCGCGGCAGACTTTTCTTGCCATTATTGTTACTGTCTTTGTTACTGTCTTTTTTCTGACTGGCGCCATAGCGGCTAGCCCTTTATACGAAGACGACGAAAACATCTTCAAGGAAATCATTGATGCGTATACGTTGAACTTTCAAGAGAGTGGCTTCTGGTCCTATGTGTCAAAAAATAAAGAATATATCAATACATCTATCATCGAAAAAATCGTTGAAACCGGCATCGCAAAAAAAGATGAAACACTCATTAAGCTCGGTCTGGAAACAGCCCGGATGAAGGAAGATCGGCTGGCCCTGGCAAAAGGCTCATTACAGACAGCCGACTACTATCTCTTTCTGTCCAACAATAAAGAAGCCCTTAAGCTCTACGATAGGGCCCTTTCCCTTTTTCATGTGCTGGAAGACCTCTCCGGTCAGGCAAAGGCGTATGAAGGCAAAGGCGATATTGCATTTTCTATTGGAAATAATAAAGAAGCGGCGATTACGTACGATAAGGCCTTAGACCTCTATATTTATGCCAACGATTCCATCGGTCAGGGTACTATTTACCGGAAATTGGGCGACATATCGCTTCATACAGGTGATAATGAAAAAGCACGTTCAATGTATCAAAGAACGTTGATTTTTCTTTCCAGAAAAGAAAATCTCATTGCGCAGGGTGATCTCTATCGCAGCATGGGGAACATGTATCTGCGGAAAAGAGAATACGCCAAGGCCACAAGTTCCTATAATAGAGCACTCATCTATTATACACACGGCCAGTACCCTACAGGGCAGGCCGATGTTTACCGTGCCATGGGTAAGATGCAGATGCAAACCGGTAAGAACGAGAAAGCAATGGTCCTTTACGAAAAAGCCCGGCCGATTTACGTGGAAGCAAAGTCCCTCATAGGTCAGGGGGATGTTGAGAAGGGCCTCGCAGAGATCAACTATGATATAGGCAACAATGTGAAAGCTCTTGAGCAATACGAAAAAGCCTTCATCTTTTACTCCAAAGCAGATTATCCGCTCGGTATTGCCGACGTTTACAGAGGTATGGGGCAGATACAGGTGCGGATGGGTATGTGCGACAAAGGGTCTGCATTATTTGAAAAAGCGCTTACCCTCTATCGAAAAATAATAGAACCTCTCGGAGAAGGTTCTATTTACAAAGGTTTCGGAGACATTGCGTACTCTACGATGAATTTTGCAGAGGCCCTGAATATGTATGATAAGGCCCTTGTCATTTACCGTAAGATAGACGAACCACTGGGACAGGGCAATGTTTACCGGGGCATAGGTGACATCTTTTTCTATGCAGGTGACAATAGCCAGGCAATGGAGTGCTATGAAAAGGCCCTCCTTTTTTATGCTAAGGTAACCTCCCCCGTAGACGAAGCCAATACATACCGCAGTATGGGTGATATTTATCGCGGAACCGGAAACAACAATCGCGCAATAGAGATGTATAATAAAGCGCTCTCACGCTATTATGCAACCAATCAACCAATCTTTCAGGGAAATATTTACCGGATCATCGGTGAAATGTATCAGCAAAAGAACAATTATGAGGGAGCGCTCAACATGTATGAAGAAGCGCTCAATATTATTGGCAAAACCGGTTCAACAGCAGATGAGGGCCATATCTACCAAAACACGGGCGATCTTTTCCTTATTACAGGAGACGACGATAAAGCCCTGGGGCAGTATGAAAAGTCGCTTCTTGTTTACCGTCGGATGGAAGATAAAGAATCTGAAGCGTATCTGCTTATGAAAATGGCCTCACTTTCCGGAAAACAAGAGAAAGTTGCCGAAGCGATGGCGCTTTACGAAGAAGCGCTTGCCGGGCTTGAGAAGGTAAGAAGCCGGCCCGCATTTTCTCAGATGAGAAAAAATTACACGAACAAAGTCTATGACTACTATGAGGATGCGGTCCTGTTCATGCTCGAGCACAAAGAGAACACCAAGGCATTTCAATATATAGAGGTAATGAAGGCCCGCGTTTTTCTTGACCAGCTCGCAAAAGCAGGGGTAGATCTTGAGAAGGGTATCGATAAATCATCAAAAGAAGAAAGGGACGCTATTGAAAAATCCCTTGTCCTTATCAATAAAAAACTCCTCGAAGAATATCAGAAAACAGAACCTGAAGAAAAGGTACTCAAGACACTGCAAACATCCTCTGCGGAAATGGCGGAAAAACTCGAAGCAGTAAAACGGATGATACGCTACAAGAATCCCCTCTATGCTTCCGTCCAATATCCCGAACCAATCACCCTGACTGCGCTTCAGAAAAACATACTCAACGATAAAGAGGTCATCATTGAGTATTTTCTTTCCAGGGACCATCTTTACTGTTTTGTAATCGGAAACAAACAATATGAAGTTATAGAGCTTCCCATAAACAGAGCCAATCTTGAGAAAAAGGTGAAGGATTTTTTGAAAAATATCGCGGGCCACATAAAGGGGATTCCTTTTGCGGAGACTCAGGCAGCGGACCTATACATGGAACTCGTCAAACCCCTGGAAGGGTTTCTCGAAAACAAAACAGTTATCATCATACCTTACGGCGTGCTTACCCACCTGCCCTTTGATGCTCTCATTACAGAAAGTGACGGGGAACGTACCTACATGATCGAACAATACAGCATGAAATATGTTCAGTCCGCAACCATGCTCAATATGTTGAGAACCCAATACAAAAGACGGGGTCTAACAGATAGCTTTATCGGTTTCGGCGACCCTGTCTATGATTATGAAAGCATCAAAGAGGGTCTGCTTTCACCAAATATGCTTACGAATGGAAGCTATCTCCGTTCAGGCGGTTCCTTTGCGAGACTGGAAGACAGTGAAGATGACATCAGGACAATCGCAGAAATATTCACTGATGAAAAGAAGACAGCCCGGACATTGCAGGGAATTGACGCAAACGAAGAGCAGGCAAAAACACCGGACATGGAGCAATATGCCTACATCCATTTCGCCGCCCAATGCATCCTTAATAAAAACTTTCAGGCAATAGCTTTGAGTCATAGCCCTGAAAGCCCTGATGACGGCCTTTTGACTCTCGGCGAAATTATGAACAGCTCCTACAAGGCTAACCTTGTCACCCTCCCGGCATGCAAGACCAGTCTTGGGGAAATGGACCACGGAGAAGGGATTACCGGATTAACAAGGGCCGTTATGTATGCAGGAAGTCCTGCCGCTGTAGTCAGTCTCTGGAACGTAAGCAGTGAAGGCGCCAGCGCGCTGATGGCCGGATTTTACGAGAACATGCTCAAGAAAGGATTATCAAAGGAAGAAGCTCTCCGCCTGGCCAAGACTGATCTGATGGGAGACAGCGAGGACGAAACCTTCCATCACCCCTTTTTCTGGTCAGGTTTCGTCATGTACGGAGAATAAAAGAAATTATGGCTTTGACCATTTTGTTCCTGTCGGTAAAGCTCGATCAACCCATAAGCTTTTTCAGCCGATCAATGAGCGTTTTTAGTATATTGTCCCGCTCCTTCAAGGCCTCACGAAACTCCCGATGGTGAGTTCTAATAATCTCAATTTCCAGATGTGAATTGTACCTTTCGAGAACATTGAGAAGAAACTTGGCTTCCTCATCATTCATTCCCATGGTTAACATGACATCCTCCTTTTTCCTTCACATACTCCGGTAACAACACCTCTTATTCCATTACTAAGATCAAAGATAGCGCTTTGATCTTAGTAATGGAATCACCCCTGCCGGTAAATGTACTGATACGCGCTCCTAAGCCGATTTCCGATAATTCCTGCAAGATGTTTATAAATCATAAGCCCTTCAGCGGGATGGCGTTTGACCACGTGCTCAATGGAATCTCTGGCTATCCGGATGACCTTCACATCGGTTACGCAATTCGCCGTTGCAGTATACACATATGGTTCTACCAGCGCGGACCAGCCGAATATTTCACCTGGCCGTATTACAGAAAAATGCATGTTGTCCTTTTCCAGGACAACAATATCAACTACTCCCTCAACAAGCTCATAGATGTAGGGCGCTTCCTCGTCTGTCCTGAAAATGACTGAATCCTTTTTGAAAGTAATCTCTTCGGCCATTTTCCCTATTTCAGCAATAACGCGCTGGCTTACCCCTTTAAAGAGGTCTGATTCCTTGGTGGGAGATGCTTCCATGATGGGCATATTGATGACCCCCTTTTTTAATCCCCTTAATAACTGTAATAGCACAAGATGGGAATATTTCAACAACAATCTGAACTATTACACCGGCAATTAAACGCACAAATGAAGTTGTCATTCCCGCGCACGCGGAAATCCAGGCCAAAGAACTGCGCTTGACCATTGAGCGCCGCCGTCATTCCCGCGCACGCGGGAATCCAGAACCTTGAGGTAGCGGAGTTATGGTTTTTATTTGTTGGAATAATAATATCATTTCACAAGAAACATACCGGCAGACACACAGCTCTTTGGGAGGGGGTCTATTAAGTTTCATTTACAAGAGGGTCCGTAATATGGTAATAAACTGGGGTATATCTTGAAACCACAATGCGCCCATAGCTCAATTGGATAGAGTGTTGGACTACGAATCCAAAGGTTGCAAGTTCGATCCTTGCTGGGCGCATGTAATACCAAGGGTTTACACGTATTCCATAAAAACATCCTGTGACTACTCGGTGACTATTTTGCGCTGCTCTATCGCCGCAGAACCGCGAAACTCCTGGAAAATACCGCTTTTATTATCCAAAGGCTCACTCCGGTCTGTATCCAAACATTTCTCCTCAGTGATATGCGGTTATCAGATAATTGTGAAATCATCTGGCAGATCGTTACATTATTTTAAAGAAATTATAGGGTCGATGGTAAATAGCAGGGTGGTTCGGGGGGGGTGCAAATGACATCTACGAAGCAATAAATCATTACTAAACGGAAAACGTTGATTACCACTTGAAACACCCATGCCGACACGTCGGCACAAATAATGTTTAAAATCTGCTGGCGTAGCAAGCGGTCAGCTGGATTGACTTTTTAGACAATAATAATTTTTGTTCATCTCATGTCTTGTGTCGGCACCAGCCATTTGCTGTTTCCAGGTGTATCGTCATGGATTTTTGGTATTTTCACATTCCGTATGATACTTTTCCTAAAAATTGTATGAATTTCCGGAGCAGTTGTTCATCGAAGCATAGTCTCATGCCCTGATCGCGATCATCCTGCCCTGAACCATCCTCCAGTTTATTGTTCTCTGCCGGCGTTCCGATCATGATCTGCGCCGCCTTCATCGGAGATAGAGCTTCCTTGTATGGCCGACGGGACGTCATAGCATCGAACACATCTGTAATTCTCAATACGCGGGCCAGGATAGTTATATTTTGCCCTTCCAGGCTCATGGGGTAACCACCGCCGCAAAAGTCCTCATGGTGATGTAATACAGCTTTCTTGACAAAAGCGGGGGTTTCCGTGTCGAGGAGCATCGCCAAACCGCTCAAGGGATGGCGTTTCATGATTTCCCACTCCATTGCGGTGAGAGGTCCGTCTTTATTGAGTATCTTCGGGGAGACAAAAGCCTTTCCGATGTCGTGGAGCAGGGCGCCGACGCCGCACTGTTTTAATATTTCCTTTTTCTGAACTTCATCGAATGCTTGATAATCCGGTTCTATCTGTTCAAGAACGTCCGGGTTATCCCTCAGAAAGGCCACGGTAAACCATAGAACCTTAGTGGCATGCTCATATGTCTTGTAGTCATGGCCAATCATTTTCGCCAGTGCCTGAAGGGAATTTGATTCAGCTATAAATATCAGCGCATTCTTGACCAGTGATTGCGTCCGTCGCAATGCATCCATATTCATTGTGCCCAGCCCTAAGGATGTTTCAAAGGAGTCTTTGACGACATTTGTGGAAACTCTACTGAATATAGCTGCCTTCTGCTCGTCCGACGATCCTTGATTCTCAAGGATATTCCCCAGGTAAGTCTCCAGGTATTGTTCATACTTGATCTCTTCTTCGAGGTCGATGAAGACCTCCGTCGGTCCGCAGTTGGCAAGCATAGTTATCTGTTTCGTACTGACTTCATTACCATTACGCGCCCAGAGGGTGTGGCGTCCGTTTGATGAAAGGACATATATTTTAAACTTCGGTAAGCATCCCGGTATTATCGCACCCGGAGGAATGGCCATGTACCTTTTATCGTTCATGAGATATGTTCTCTTTTATTTGCATTCAATAAACTGTTTTTTTCATATACTATTTTTGAGTTTTACTTTTTTCATTAATTACCTCAACCATACCCCAAAACTGTACAGGCCAACAGTTTGACTGCCCGGCTTTCAAACCAGATAAGACATTGTCTGAGCGGGGCATTTCCCACTTTATATACGTTCATGCTATCCTCCCACTTATAACATCCCGATAACAGGCAGTTATGGGGGCTCAACAGATAACCCATAGGAAACGGATCGTTTATACAGACTAATATAAGTATCGCTTGTAATAATAAAAACTTAAAAAGTGTCGGGAGGGCCATATTGTTTGAAATATTGTACCAACGACGGAGATGATAAAAGCATTACGTTTATCGTCATCAATAACTAAGAGCGTTTCCGTTCCAGAGGGCTATCCCACATCGATGATAAACAAAATGAGCAGGCCCAAAGAGGCTGCTACGATAAGAAAGAGTAGTGCTTTTGTTAAAAGTCCAATAACAAAGGACGTATTGGCCTTTCTTTTTTTTAGCTTATCCACTGCCACCTGGATTACCAGCAGTTGTTTGGATAATTCATCATGCCTCATCATCGCATTTTTATATGAGATGGATAAATTCAGATCTTTTCCGAAACTGACCGCTTCTTCTTTCAGGTTGTCCAACATATTGGCAAATGCTGATTTTTTTCCTTCTCCGAAATAGCCGGAAAATTGACGGATCTGATGATGGAGATTGTTTACAAAGTCTTTGATCTTTTCTCTGCTTTCCCTTTCCAGCCTATTGTAATCGGCAGTAATCGAAGCAGATTTACAACTAACATCGAGATATCCAAAATAACTATCCGAGGCATATAGCTCCCTTGTTTTCGAAAGGGTTTCATGCAAATCACGAGCATTCTGATTATCTTCCCCAAACCACGATTTCAAACTGTTCAGACGGTTTTCAGTCTCTTTGAGGGCTGAGACGGCATTCTCTTCTGCGTGTGTCAATAATGCATGGAGTTCTTTGTTAATTTTTGCCTGACAACCGGCAAATTCCGGGTCAATAAGGGCTGTCAGATAATATTCGTGGCGCCCTTTGATGAGGCGAATGAGCTGTGGGATGGCCTCTGAATCCTTTTCGTATCTCATCCTCATAACGATATCCTGGTAGATCGCCTCAGGGCAGTCACGTTCAAGCATTCTGATGAGACCGATTTGCTCTCCAGCTGCTCTTATATCCTTCAAATAGAGGTCGTTAATACGGCACATTAATAAAAGGGCAAGTATTTTTCTGGGTTTTGTCTCGGTATTCTTATATGCATTGTTAAAACTGTCCAAAGCATAGGTATAATACCCCTTCTCAACATTAAGGTAGCCCATTGCCATATTTACAATGAATCTATTAGGGTTTTCCTCATTGAGCTTCTGGAGGAGCGATTCTGCCTGAACAAGGTTTCCTGTTCTGAGGTGATCTATGGCAATCCACAGGGCTTCGCCATTGCTTTCCACATTCATTTTTGTTGCCATATGCCAGTCATTGCCCCTGTAGCCCATAATGACACGGAAGAAACGGAGTTGATATACCCTCTTGATGTCATAAAAGGCATAGTATGCATTGAAATAGGCATCGGGTACATCTTCGGTGTTCTCCCACCTATGGCGTACCTCATCTAAACCTCTTGCAATGCTGTCCGAAAAGAGCGCATTGATCTGTCTGACCGACAGGTGGCGCAGTTTATCAAATGCCTGGGTGATTTCCGGCATATGTTTTGATGGACAATGGGACACAAGGTGTTTTCTGCTCCCGCAATAAAAACATGGCTCATGGACACCCTCAATTAAGGCATATCTATGTTGGAACTGACTTATCAATATGCTTTCATGGGCCTCAAGATTAACATTGTCCTTCCATAAGACTTCATAAATATTAAACTTACGGGAAAAACCATCACTTATGGCGCCCACAGGTCGGTACTCTGTCCCCTCCAGATCCTTTACTGCTACATAAACGTTTTCTGAGATATATATTTTATTTTTTTGCCCATACATGTGCGTCATCTTTGTCAGCCTATTGACAACCGGCCCATATATCCTGTCGTTCTCTATTATTCCCTTTCCTTGGTTTATGGAAATGGCAAAATCTATCCTTTGTTCTTCCGGAAGTTCACTATTTTGTTTATTGAGAATCGTACTCATGCGTATCGCAGATTTTATCGCTTCATTGGGGTCCGCATAAGATGCCATTGCCACATTATTTTGGAGGTTTACCATTGTTCCACCGTATTCCGCCACGGTGGAAGCAGCAACATCCTGGCATGCCCATCTGGGCTTCTTGACGCTGGCGGTGTGGCCATAAATAGCAGATAGCCTCTGGGAATTCATGAGCTCAACGGATAAAACCGTTATCTCTTGCTCCCTCTTATTGTTTCCTCCTTCTTGAGAGGAACCATCCCATTTTGTTGTGTCTCTTTTTGTCTCGCTAGACATATGTACCATAAATCCCTTTTAAACTGGTTGATCGGCCAGGAAAAGAACCGAGGTGACCATGGGAGCCGCCATTATCCGAAATATTACAATCATTACGAACACCTCTTAATTAAGCGTTAAAAGACTTAACCTTAATATCCTTATTAATTATACACTGAAAATCCGTAAACAAGAATGAGCTATGTCACGTTTCGGGCATCACCCCTGTTTTCCTTTTCTCTGTTTTTCGTCTCGCGCACAAAACCTTCTTCTTGTGAATATAGCATATGATCATCAATGTTTTAAAAACTTCCTTCCTATACCCACACGCGGCCCGATACATCATCAATATATATTTTTAATTTTTAATTATTTAGTAATCACCAGTGACATACTGTTGTCACACCCCTCATTTATACTATCTCTAACTAATGAATAATTCCATTTCTAATTCAAGGATGATATTGAGGCGGGAAGGAGGAGGAAACCGGAGCGTACACCAGTACGTGAGGATTTATGACGACGCTGCCAACAAAGATAGCGCCTTGAATTAGAAATGGAATAAGATTAAAGGAGTGTGACCATGTTAAATCTATCAGTAGAAAGAAAGCCAACAACAGACCTCGACGAGTTGTCAGAAGATCAGTGGACAAGCATTGATAGAATATTAAAAATACTCGGTTTCGGTGGTTCAAATAGTTCCAATAATTACAACCATTTCAATAGCGCAAAAGATTCTTGCAATTCACCTCCCGATAAGGCAGAATCTTTTTATACGTCTAAAATGGTCCAAGCAGCTTGAACTCAAAGATAGTTTCAACAGTTGGAACGGTTGGAACTCTTATAAAAAGGGGGGATAATATGGAACCGAACATAGCGGTTTTCAGAGGGAAGGAGATCAGGAAAACGATTCATGAAAATGAGTGGTGGTTTGTGGTAGTTGATGTAGTTTCCGTGTTGACCGATTCAAAAGATCCATCCGGCTACATCAAAGATATGCGTCGTCGTGACGCGGAGTTATCCAAAGGGTGGGGGCAAATTGCCACCCCCCTTTGGATTGAAACTCCTGGCGGAAAGCAGAAGATCAACTGTGCCAACACGGAGGGTATTTTCCGCATCATCCAGTCAATTCCCTCTCCCAAAGCCGAGCCATTCAAACGCTGGTTGGCGAAGGTTGGCTACGAGCGGGTGCAGGAGATTGAAGACCCTGAACTGGGATCAAAGAGGACCCGTGCCCTCTACAAGGCAAAGGGGTATTCCGACGACTGGATCGAAAAGCGTATGCGCGGCATTGCCATTCGGGAAGAGCTTACAGACGAGTGGAAGAAGCGAAAGGTGAAGGAAGAGTATGAATACGCGATCCTCACAGCAGAGATTGCCAAAGCGGCATTCGGTGTGACGCCTGACGAGCATAAGAATTTGAAGGGGCTGAAGCGTCAGAATCTCCGGGACCACATGAACGATCTGGAATTGATATTTTCAATGCTTGGAGAGGCAGCCACCACAGAGATAACAAAGGTTGACGACGCCCAAGGATTTGAGGAAAACAAACATGCTGCCTGGAAGGGTGGTGAGGTAGCGGGAACTGCACGAAAAGACCTTGAAGAAAAAACGGGGAAACGGGTGGTGTCATCTGAAAACTATCTGACAGCGCCGCAGAAGTTGAAGAAGCTTAAAGGGAAGTGAGACATCGGATAATTGCAGGGAGGAAAAACCATGATGACGCTTAAACGGCTGTCGAAAGCGCTCCATAGTGAAAACATTGCCGAAGGAGTTCGGGTATGAGCAGTGTAAAGCCTATTATTGACACTCTTTTGTCGGAAGTGCGGACGCTCGTCATCTCTGCCCGCAACGCCGCAGCCCGCACCATCAATACGCTCCAGGTGCTTACCAATTATCAGATTGGCCGTCTCATTGTGGAACATGAACAAAAAGGGAAGGAACGGGCCAAATACGGCGCTAACCTGCTGAGAGAGCTTTCCGCCCAACTGACAAAAGAATTTGGTCTCGGCTTTTCAGAAGACAATCTCTCCAATATGAGAAGATTCTATCTGGTTTACAAAGCCAGGTTACCGGTAATTTCCGAGAAGCCTTCTCGGAAATCCACAGAAGAAGAAAAAGCCCCTCTAAATTTAAGCTGGTCCCATTATGTGTTTCTTTGCCGGATCAACAACGAGAAGGAACGGAGCTTTTATGAGATTGAAGCTTCTGAAAATGGCTGGTCATTGCCGGAACTGAGGCGTCAGTTCGATTCGTCACTATATGAGCGGCTCGCCCTGAGCCGCAACAAGGAGAAAGTCCTGGAGCTTGCCGAAAAAGGACAGCGTGTCACCAAGCCGGAAGATATGCTGAAGAATCCACTTGTACTAGAGTTTCTTGGATTGAAAGAAGAGGCACAGTATTCCGAATCTCAATTGGAATCAGCAATTATTGATAAACTTGAACACTTCCTTCTTGAATTGGGCAAAGGGTTCCTTTTTGAAGCACGGCAAAAACGCTTCACCTTTGATGAGGAACACTTTATATCAGCTCTATCTGCCGTCTAAAGAAGAGTTGAGACAGAAAATGATCGAATGGGCAGAAGAGACAGTGCCAACAAAATAGCGTAGTTTGGACATTAACTTGAGAGAGGAGAAAAATGGGAAAAATAGTTAAAGGGAAAGGGAAGGAGGCAGTCACAAAAGCAAAGACGGCGGAAACGAACAACGCCAACAAGATTTATCAGATCAAGATATCACTTGCCGAAAGCAAACCGGAAATATGGCGGCGAGTACTCGTATCGGGCAAAACCACATTGTCCAAGCTTCACAGGATCATCCAGATGCTGATGCTTTGGGAGGACTATCATCTCCATGAATTTAACATAGAGGGAATCCGGTACACCGTACCTGACCCTGAAGAGATGGAACCTTACAAGGATGAGAAACGGTTTCATCTTTATCAGGTGGCCCTCAAAGGAGGGACGACGTTCCTCTACATCTACGACTTTGGCGATGAATGGATACACAACATAACAGTGGAGAAAATTCTGGACAACGATGAGCGGTTCGTTGGAAAGCCCCTCTGTATTGGCGGCGCACTATCCGGCCCTCCGGAAGACTGCGGTGGCGTATACGGCTACTACGAGACATTGAAAGCCGCCAAAAATAAAAGACATCCTGAGTATAAACTAAACAAAGAGTGGCTCGGTGAATTCGATCCAGAAGAGTTCAACCTCGGCTCGATAAACATAGTACTGTCAGGGCTGAGATGAAGAGTCGAAGGGTCCAAGTGGGTTAGATGACGAAAGAATACTATGCTCATAGTCTTCCGGGAAGGCCGCAAGAAAAGTGGCAGCCGCTCGAAGAGCATTTAGGAAACGTGGCGGAAATGGCGCGGGGTTTTGCGGCGGAATTTGATGCGGGAGAGTGGGGATACCTCGCGGGATTGTGGCATGATTTGGGGAAGCTCGCCCCGGAGTTTCAGAATATGCTCCGTCTGGCAAATGGTCTTGATGTGAGTGGAACACACAACCATGGTCGCGTCAATCATTCAACTGCCGGGGCCATTCTTGCCGTTGAAAGATTTAAACTTGCAGGGAGAATCTTGTCCTATCTTGTGGCTGGCCATCATGCGGGTCTATCGGATTGGTCGAGTGATCAAGCGGGCAATGCAGCGCTTTCCATACGGCTTAACGATATAGAGCTTTTTGAATCAATTAAAGACAACGTTCCAGAAAGCATTATGGCTCAGCCTTTCCCCAAGGAACGCCCAGGACTGGGAACTGATCCCGCGCTCTGGATTAGGATGCTCTTCTCATGTCTCGTAGACAGCGATTTCCTGGACACGGAAGGGTTCATGTCTTCCGACAAAGGCGACCTTCGAGGCGGCTATCCGGCCCTCGCAGAGCTTCTGCCGCGCTTCGAGGCTTTCATGAAGGAGAAATCCGATGGCGCAGAGGATACACCCGTGAACCGGATACGTGCTCAAGTTTTGAATCGCTGCAAATCCTTTGCAGGCAACGAGCCAGGTATCTATACCCTCACGGTACCTACGGGAGGCGGAAAAACCCTGTCTTCAATGGCCTTCGCTCTTCATCACGCCATTTATCATGGAAAGAAGCGGATTATTTACGTCATTCCCTACACCAGCATCATCGAACAGACAGCGGACCAGTTCCGACAGATCTTTGGTAACGCTGTCATAGAACACCATTCCAATTTTGACAGCACCGGCGAGGATGATGAGAGCGGCAAGGCTCGACTTGCTTGTGAGAACTGGGATGCACCTGTTGTTGTCACCACTTCGGTGCAATTCTTTGAATCCGTCTTTGCAAATCGTTCGAGCAGGTGCCGTAAGCTTCACAACATCATCAACTCCGTTGTTGTCTTTGATGAGGTTCAGCTCTTACCTCCCGAGTTCCTGAAGCCCATCCTTTATTCGATCACAGAATTGCAGAGCACATATAACGCCACACTTCTTCTCTGTACAGCAACGCAACCGGCTTTCGGCCCGCATCCGGAGTTTGGGTTTAATGGACTTAAAGATATGAAAGAGATCATGGAAGACCCTGGCGATCTTTACCGCAACCTCAAAAGGGTTGAGGTAAAGGTACCAGACAACCTTCTTCAACCAAAACTCTGGGAGGACTTGGCCTCAGAACTGAGCGAGATTGAATCGGTTCTGTGCGTGGTAAACCGCCGTGACGATTGCCGTGAACTGTGGAAGATGATGCCGGAAGGAACATTCCATCTTTCGGCCCTCATGTGCGGCGCGCACCGCTCTCACAAGATCTCGGAGATTAAAGCCCGCCTTTCGAAAGGGTTACCGACCCGCGTTATCAGTACGCAACTCGTAGAAGCAGGCGTCGATATCGACTTCCCCGTCGTCTATCGCGCTGTTGCAGGTCTCGATTCTATTGCTCAGGCCGCAGGCAGATGCAACAGAGAAGGTCGCCTGGAGATGGGGAGGGTCATCGTTTTCTGCCCTCCAAGTGAACCGCCTGTCGGTCATCTGCGGCAGGCAGCCCAGATTGGCAGGCGGTTTCTCGAATCTGACGATAAAGATTTTCTTTCACCGGATAAGTTCACGCGATTCTTCGAGGAGCTTTACTGGCTTCAGGCCGATCGCCTCGACATCAAAGGTATTATGGATGACCTTGCCCCTGATGGGGAATTTCGTTTCAGCTTCAGGTCAGCGGCGCAGAACTTCAGGATCATTGATGAGCAAAAACAGGGACCTGTCCTTGTCACCTATGGCGAGGGCGCAAAACTCATTACCCTTCTTGAAAAAATGGGGCCGGAGAGGTGGCTTATGCGAAAGCTACAACGTTACGTGGTCAACCTTCCTCGCTATTTGCACACCAGACTTGTGGCGGAGGGGGCCGTTCGTCAGGTCTGCCCAGGAATATTCATACAGGGCCACAGCGCCATGTATCGTGATGACATTGGATTTTGCCCTGAACAGTCGATCATCTATGCGCCCGATGATCTGATCTGTTAGGTAACGAAAGTAAAGGAGGTATTATGGATGGACCTGTAAGAAGAAGCAAAACCATACTCCTCAAGGTGTGGGGTGACAACGCCTGCTTCACAAGGCCGGAGATGAAGGTGGAGCGGGTCTCTTATGACGTCATGACGCCATCGGCGGCGCGCGGCGTCCTTGAAGCGATTCTTTGGAAACCGGCAATTCAATGGCAGGTTGAACAGATCGATGTGCTGAACCCCATTCGTTGGGAATCAGTGCGACGGAATGAGGTAGGTGCTCAAATGTCGAGCCGCACAAATGGCCTATTCATTGAAGACCAACGCCAGCAGAGAGCGGGACTTTTTCTACGTGAAGTAGCGTACACAATCCACGCTCATTTCACCATGACCGACAAGGCAGGTCCTGAGGACAATGTTATCAAATTTGAAGAAATGTTTGTTCGTCGAGCAGAAAAGGGCCAATGCTTTCATCGGCCCTATCTCGGCTGTCGTGAGTTTTCGGCACACTTCAAGCTGGTGTTGCCCGATGAACAAGCACTTGAACCAAGGAGTGAGACCCGCGATCTGGGATGGATGTTGTTCGACATGGTCCACGACAATAAAGCTGACAAAGATCATGTTCATAGCTGTACAGAAGGGTGCCGCCCATCTTTTTTCAAAGCCGTGATGGAGAATGGCAAGATCGATCTCAGAGGCATCGAGGTGCGATCATGATATTGCAGGCGTTGACATCCTATTACAATCGAACAGCTCAGGGCGGCGGTGATATCGCGGCTCCGGGATTCCAGAAGCAACAAATCCCTTTTCTCATAGTTTTGGACCAAGAGGGCCGCTTTGTTGATCTCCAAGACACTCGTAGCGGAGAGGGAAAGAAAAAGATTGGACGGACCTTCACTGTGCCTAAGGCTATTAAGAAGACGAGCGGTATTGCATCCAATCTCCTCTGGGACACACCCGCCTACGTTCTTGGCCGTCCGAAACCTGACCAGAATGATACTCCCGAAAAGCCGGTGAGGCAGAGGCAGGCATTTCTGGATCGTATCAAAGAAAGCTTCCCGGGTCCAAATGCAGAAATTGCGGTTTCTGCCATTCTTACGTTTCTTGAGGGAAACGATTTTCAAACCCTTTTTGATCATCCTTCATGGAAAGAAATCGAAGAAAAGGGGCTTATACTGAGCTTCAAGCTCAATACTGACAACAGCCTTGTTTGTGAGAGGCAGGCTGTTGTAAATGCACTCGGAGGGACAAAGACGCCAACAAAAGGTAACGGCATCTGTCTTGTAAGTGGTGAAGCGGACACACCGGTCAGGCTTCACACTGCCATTAAGGGTGTATGGGGCGCTCAAACATCAGGAGCCAACATTGTCTCCTTCAATCTTAGGGCGTTCACATCCTTCAACAAAGAGCAGGGTCTTAACGCTCCCGTGGGAGGACGGAGTGAATTTGCTTACACTACGGCACTGAACACCCTTCTTGAAAAAGGATCACGACAGCGTTTACAGGTGGGTGATGCCAGCACTGTCTTTTGGGCTGAAAAAAAACATGTCATGGAAGATGTTTTTGCCGACATATTCGGCGAGCCCGCTAAGGACAATCCTGTGCAGGATCACAAAAGCCTTATTGCCTTATTTTGTGCTCCTAAAACCGGCAGCAGACCGGAACTTGATCCAAACACACGCTTCTATGTCCTCGGACTGGCCCCTAATGCAGCCCGAATAGCAGTCCGTTTCTGGTACAACGGCACAGTCAAAGAAGTTGCTGACAACATTTACCAGCATTTTGAAGACTGTTCAATTGTTCACGGGCCTAATCAACCAGAAACGCTGTCTCTCTTCCGTCTATTGGTTTCAACAGCATCACAAGGCAAATCAGAGAATATACAACCGAATCTCGCGGGAGATTTCATGCGGACCATTCTCGCAGGAACACCATATCCGCAAACATTGCTGGCTGCCGCTATTCGACGGCTGCGGGCTGAACACGAGGTTACGTACGCTCGCAGCGCGCTGATAAAGGCAATGTTGGTCAGGGAGTCGAGATACTACAATAAAAACCATAAGGAGGTAGGCATGGCATTGGATAGAACAAATGGCAACATCGGCTACCGGCTCGGGCGGCTTTTTGCCGTTTTGGAGAAGATACAAGAAGAGGCCAATCCCGGTATTAATGCCACGATCCGGGACCGCTATTACGGAGCAGCGTCAAGTACCCCAGTGGCCGCGTTCTCACAGTTAATGAAGCTCAAAAATCATCACATTTCAAAGTTGGATAGTCGTGGACGTGCAGTCAATCTTGAACGTATCGTCGGAGAGATAGTCGATGGCATTAACGAATTCCCGACATATCTTTCGCTTTCAGACCAAGGTCGGTTTGCCGTTGGCTATTATCATCAACGACAAGATTTCTTTACCAAGAAAGATGAACAGCAAATATAACCAATACGAGATAAGGAGAATATACCCATGAGTGACACAACTAATACAGTTCAGAATCGTTACGACTTTGTGCTCTTTTTCGATGTCAAAGACGGCAACCCCAACGGAGACCCGGACGCCGGAAACCTTCCTCGCATGGACCCGGAAACAGGCCACGGCCTTGTCACGGACGTGTGCCTCAAAAGGAAGGTACGGAATTATGTGCAGTTAGCGAAGAATTGCGAGAAGGGAAATGACATATACGTCAAGGAAAAGGCTGTACTAGGACGAGCCCACGTAGAGGCTTTTAAAGATCTGGGTATTCAGCTTGGCGAGGAGTACAAAACGTCGATAGGAAAAGAGGTTTATGAGGGGCTGGAGGAAACTGGACTTCCTCCAGGAATCACAACAGATGGTGATGAAGATGCCAATATTTACAGTCTCACGGTGGCTTCCGATGCTGATAAGAAAGAAATAAAAGAATGGCTTAAAGACAATAAACCAATCAAAGCAATCAAGGACACAATTAATGATGCCCTCAAACAAGCCAAAACACGAAAGCCGTCAGGAGAAGAAGTTGAACAAGGCAGAGAAAAGATGTGCGAGAAATTCTTCGATATTAGAACTTTTGGAGGGGTCCTTTCTCTAAAATCGGCACCCAACTGTGGGCAAGTGAGAGGTCCCGTCCAGTTGACGTTTGCCCGCAGTGTTGATCAGATTGTGCCCCTGGAACACAGCATCACCAGAATGGCAGTAGCCACCGAAGCAGAAGCCGAGAAGCAGCAGGGAGATAATCGCACAATGGGCCGTAAATTTACTGTGCCTTACGCTCTCTATCGCTGCCACGGCTTTATTTCTGCCCCTTTAGCTGACAAGACCGGTTTTAGTGATACCGATCTCACTCTCTTCTGGGATGCCCTTGCAAATATGTTCGAGCATGACCGGTCTGCCGCACACGGTGAGATGACAGCCCGCAAGCTCTTTGTTTTCAAACACGATTCCAAAATGGGCAAGGCCCCAGCACACCAGCTATTTGATCTGGTTGAGGCAAAGCGGGCCAACGGTAATGACAAGCCGCCCCGCGCTTTTTCCGACTATAGGATCGAATTTGACAAGGCTAAGGTCCCAGCAGGAGTAACAACAGAAGAGAAGATATAAGAACTGAGGGAGGTAACCCATGGCCCTTGAACCCATCATCCCTCCTCACGGCGAGTACCGGGAACTGAAGTCTCACCAGATGGCGGAGATCATTTACGAGGCTACGGTAGTTTTCTGCGGGCGCTTCATCGAGAAACGGTCGCGCACCAATGATCAGATGGTACAGGCGGCCCGGAGCAGCAAGCAAAATATCACCGAAGGCAGCATGGCCTCAGGCACCTCAAGGAAGACGGAGCTTAAGCTCATCGGCGTGGCGCGGGCAAGCTTGGAAGAACTACTGCTTGATTTTGAAGATTTTCTGCGGCAGAAAGCATTGCCCCTGTGGGGCAAAGAGCACGCCAAAGCCAAGGAAGTTCGAACACTTGCCTGGAAAGAAAATAGGTCCTATTCGACCTATAAGGCCTATTTCGAAAACCCAAACCCGGAGGTTGCAGCAAATGCCGCAATCTGCGTGATTCACCAGGCCAACTACCTCCTTGACCAGCAACTTCGGACCCTTGAAAAAAGCTTTCTTGAAGTACCGGATGCGGTCACAGACAAGAGGATCGCTGAGATAGCAATGAATCGTTCATGACAGACCAAAAAGGAGTAACAATTTCTTATGATGACTTTACGACGCTTCCTTTTCGGACTTGATGTAATTCCTGCAACTACGTCCTGGTACCTGGCTGACATTAGCGAAGCAAAAGGCAGGCAGGAGCTTTTTACAAGACAGTCGCCACAGCGGCTAAAAACACTCAAGGAACATGCCCTCGTCGAGAGTGCAGTCTCTTCCAATCGCATCGAGGGTATTGAGGTAGATAACAAGCGCATCGGCACAATTATCTTTGGAAATACGCTTCTTCACGATCGTTCCGAGGAAGAGGTTCGCGGTTACCGGGAGGCGCTTAATCTCATCCATGAAAAGAGCTCACAATTGCCGATCCGCGAGGAAGTCCTGAAAGAATTGCATCGGATTACCCGTGGGGAAATATGGGATGCAGGAAAATACAAGGAGAAAGACGGCGACATTATTGAAAAACAACAGAACGGCACGTCGAGTGTCAGGTTCAAGACAGTTTCTGCGGCAAGGACTCCCGACTGCACGAGGGAGCTCATTGTTTTGTTGCATAGCATATTAGATGAAAGAAAGGTTCACCCTATCATTGCACTTGCCGCGTTCAATCTCGACTTTTTGTGTATCCATCCATTCCGTGATGGAAACGGAAGAGTCTCCAGACTGCTCATGCTCTTGCAGTGCTATCATCAGGGTATTGAAGTTGGAAGGTATATAAGCCTTGAGCGGCTTATCGAACAGAACAAGGAGCGATATTACGAAACGCTGAAGCTGAGTTCGGAAGGGTGGCATGAGGGCAGTCATGATCCGTGGCATTACATCAATTTTATCTGTTACATTCTGAAAAGCGCATATAGAGAATTTGAAGAAAGATTGGGCAGGCTGCCACAGCCGAAAGGCGAAAAAACAGCGTTAGTGCATGGTGCAATAAACGGCTTCCCCAGTAGTTTCAGCGTTGCCGAGATTCAGCGAAAATGTCCCGGCGTTGGCATTGATATGATTCGGCGGGTGCTAAAAGATATGCAGAGCGAAGATATTGTTGAATGCATAATACGAGGTAGAGATGCAAAATGGCAAAAAAGGTAATTCGGTAATGACTATTTAATTAGGTATTTAATTAGGTAAGGTAACCTACAATGTTCGAAGAAGACGACCTGATTATGATTTCAGCTTTGCAGCACTACGTGTTCTGCCCCCGCCAGTGCGCCCTGATCCACATCGAGCAGGTGTGGGCGGAGAGCAGGCTTACAGCCGAAGGGCGCATCATGCATGAGAAGGTGCATGAGGAGGGCAACGAATCACGGGGTAGTGTACGGATCGCCAGGGGCGTGCCGTTACGTTCCCTGCGGCTGGGCCTCGTAGGCGTAGCTGATGTGGTTGAGTTTCATCGTGTTGAAAGAAAGGTCTGGCAACCCTTCCCTGTCGAGTACAAGCGGGGAAAACCAAAGCCGGACCATTCGGACTCCATTCAATTGTGCGCGCAAGCCATGTGTCTTGAAGAGATGCTCGATATTGCCGTTCCTCAGGGAGCGCTCTTCTACGGAAAAACCAGACGGCGCCATGATGTTATTTTCGATGATTCGTTGAAGGCAGAGGTAGAGAAGACTGCACAAAACATTCGTGCATTGATCGCTTCGGGATGCACCCCGGAGCCGGTCTACGCGAAGCGTTGCGAAAGCTGTTCCCTTGTCGCCACATGCCTTCCTAAGCAAATAGGGCGGCACAAGTCGGTCAAACGCTATTTGGAGGGGGTGATGAAAGAGACATGAAAAAGCACCTCAACACGCTTTTTGTGACAACGCAAGGGGCATATCTTGCGAAAGAGGGTGAAACAGTTGTCGTGAAGGTTGAAGGCGAGGTCCGTCTCCAGCTTCCTATCCATACCATCGGCGGCATTGTCTGTTTCGGTCAGGTGTCATGCAGCCCATATCTCATGGGGTTTTGCGCAGAAAAGGGCGTGGCGCTGAGCTTCCTTACTGAATACGGGCGCTTCCTTGCGCGGGTACACGGTCCCGTATCAGGGAATGTCCTACTGCGACGAGAGCAATACCGGTGGGCTGATGATCCTGTCCGTTCGGCAAATATGGCCCGGTATTTTATCATCGGAAAAGTGGCCAATTGCAGGACCGTTCTTCAAAGGGCGCTGCGGGACCATTCAGAGAAGATGGAAGAAGAGGACCTTCGCCGCACCGTCACACTGCTGGGACGCTGCCTTGAGCGATGCAATCACGAGTCGGACCTTGAAGTCTTGCGGGGGATAGAAGGCGAATCGGCCCATGCCTATTTTTGCGTCTTCGATAATCTTATCGTTTCCCAGAAAGATACGTTCAGATTTAAAGAACGCAGCAGGAGGCCGCCGCTTGATAATATAAATTGTCTGCTTTCGTTCCTGTACACGTTGCTTACCCACGATGCCCGTTCTGCCCTCGAATCTGTGGGTCTTGATCCGGCTGTTGGTTTTCTTCATCGCGACAGGCCGGGACGGCCAAGTCTTGCCCTCGACCTCATTGAAGAATTCCGCCCGTTTCTTGCCGACAGGCTTGCGCTGTCTCTCATTAATCTGCGCAAGGTGCAGGGAAAAGGTTTTAAAACGATGGAGTCCGGCGCTGTTACAATGGAAGACGACACGCGCAAGGCTGTTATCACGGCATATCAGGAAAGGAAACAGGAAGAAATAATGCATCCCTTCCTGGAAGAAAAGGTAACCGTGGGGCTGCTCATGCATATGCAGGCGCTCTTGATGGCCCGTCACGTGCGGGGAGATATGGACGGCTATCCGCCATTTGTCTGGAAGTAGAGAGAAACGATGGACGAGAGACGACCATCACACCCTGCGCGACTGGACGAGGGACGGAAAAGAGAAGGAGAATCAAATGCTGGTGCTGGTGAGCTATGATGTGGCGACCACTGATCCCGGAGGGCAAAGACGTTTAAACCGGGTAGCAAAAGCTTGCAAAGATTACGGACAGAGGGTCCAATATTCTGTATTTGAGTGCATTGTTGATCCGGCTCAGTGGACAATGCTTAAGGACCGGCTCATAGGTGAGATCAACCCGGAGAAAGATAGTCTGCGGTTTTACTATCTGGGGTCAAACTGGAGGCACAGGGTCGAACATGTGGGAGCAAAAGAGGGCGTTGATCAGGAAGGTATTTTGATGGCGTAAATCCTCCGCGAACCTGAAGTGCCCATATTTTATCTGGGGGTTTCGCGGATGTGCATAACATACCGGATTTACAGCGGTTATTTTACGTTCTTTGAAAAGAGAATAGGCGATAATCAAGAAAATAGGACAGGTCCGCGAAATCTGTCAAAATAGCTCTTTGTTTTTAAGAAGTTAAACAAGTAAGGTCGCCCCCCGCGCGGGGGCGTGGATTGAAACAAACATATCCGGCTATCCATTGCCACCTCTCACGTCGCCCCCCGCGCGGGGGCGTGGATTGAAACATTTATTATGAATTCGTTGGGATCGTGAACAGTTGTCGCCCCCCGCGCGGGGGCGTGGATTGAAACTTTTTTGGCGTCTCTCACGCCGAGGCGCCCACACCGTCGCCCCCCGCGCGGGGGCGTGGATTGAAACGTTGACATAAAGGAGAGAAAAGTTGTAACTTCTCGTCGCCCCCCGCGCGGGGGCGTGGATTGAAACTATGGTGATCGATCTCAATCAACGGTATGGCGTGGTCGCCCCCCGCGCGGGGGCGTGGATTGAAACTATATGGCGTGATTATGCCGTGATGGTTGAAATAGTCGCCCCCCGCGCGGGGGCGTGGATTGAAACACGCACTGCAGGCCCGTGAGCGGTCCATCTATCAGGTCGCCCCCCGCGCGGGGGCGTGGATTGAAACTCGCTGTCTGATTTACGTTGACAGTTGGATTGGTGGTCGCCCCCCGCGCGGGGGCGTGGATTGAAACATGGGCCTGCCGGATGAGGGGCAGTTCACTTTTAGTCGCCCCCCGCGCGGGGGCGTGGATTGAAACTGTCATGAGCTCAATGGGCGTCGTATACTGGAGACGTCGCCCCCCGCGCGGGGGCGTGGATTGAAACAACTTTTTCTTTATCCATCATATCAGTCTCTCCGTCGCCCCCCGCGCGGGGGCGTGGATTGAAACGACAATCACATCACAATACCCAGGGGTGAGCTCGGGTCGCCCCCCGCGCGGGGGCGTGGATTGAAACCATTGTGGCGGCGCTCTTCGTACTATGTCTCATCGTCGCCCCCCGCGCGGGGGCGTGGATTGAAACAATATAATGGCACCGACACCAATCCAACTGTCAACGTCGCCCCCCGCGCGGGGGCGTGGATTGAAACGACAATCACATCACAATACCCAGGGGTGAGCTCGGGTCGCCCCCCGCGCGGGGGCGTGGATTGAAACACATGGAAGGCGCTTTCAGAGATTGAGCAGAAATAGTCGCCCCCCGCGCGGGGGCGTGGATTGAAACAACGATAATATCGACATGTCAAAGAGAGTGCTTGGTCGCCCCCCGCGCGGGGGCGTGGATTGAAACCAGAGTATCGACCATTATCCGGAACATGTCAATGGTCGCCCCCCGCGCGGGGGCGTGGATTGAAACGACAATCACATCACAATACCCAGGGGTGAGCTCGGTCGCCCCCCGCGCGGGGGCGTGGATTGAAACACAAGGAGCTGTGGGAGTGGGGAATGTATCTATGTCGCCCCCCGCGCGGGGGCGTGGATTGAAACGATATAAATCCTGCCTCCGGATCCATCAAGAAGGTCGCCCCCCGCGCGGGGGCGTGGATTGAAACCGGGCAACGTTTACGAATGAGGATGCAGGCTACGGTCGCCCCCCGCGCGGGGGCGTGGATTGAAACAACGTTGAGCGTCCCTTCGTTGCCATCGGGAAATGTCGCCCCCCGCGCGGGGGCGTGGATTGAAACTGATAATCCGGCAGGAACGCCTACGTGGTCTGCGGTCGCCCCCCGCGCGGGGGCGTGGATTGAAACTTTTGTTTCGTATGATGGGATTGTTGGCCCAGGGCCGTCGCCCCCCGCGCGGGGGCGTGGATTGAAACATATTATGAACGAAGCGGTTAAAAAGAATTTTCGTCGCCCCCCGCGCGGGGGCGTGGATTGAAACAATATAGATACTCTTTTTTCTTTGAATGATATGCGTCGCCCCCCGCGCGGGGGCGTGGATTGAAACTTTGTTCCCATTTTGGAACCTCCTGTTTTTTTTCGTCGCCCCCCGCGCGGGGGCGTGGATTGAAACTATGATACCAAATTCGATTACTTTGTTTCTTTGTGTCGCCCCCCGCGCGGGGGCGTGGATTGAAACCTCGATGTTGAGAGGGAAAAGGTAAGTCTCCTTGGTCGCCCCCCGCGCGGGGGCGTGGATTGAAACCTCATTTTACCTTGTCCTCGATCTGCTTTTCCTGAGTCGCCCCCCGCGCGGGGGCGTGGATTGAAACTATAGGCCCCTTCGATGAAACGCTGTGGCCGTGCGTCGCCCCCCGCGCGGGGGCGTGGATTGAAACCCTTATTCCAGAGGCGGGCCCTATTAAGAATGACGTCGCCCCCCGCGCGGGGGCGTGGATTGAAACCCATGATTCACCTCTTGCCTCACCATAGATGGTAGTCGCCCCCCGCGCGGGGGCGTGGATTGAAACCTATGCTCTCATGGATAAGCCCTCTCATACGTTCGTCGCCCCCCGCGCGGGGGCGTGGATTGAAACGAGTACGGGCGGCGTTACTAAAATTTGCTTCATGTCGCCCCCCGCGCGGGGGCGTGGATTGAAACCCCATTATCGCCCCGCTTTCCTTTTCTCAAATTCGTCGCCCCCCGCGCGGGGGCGTGGATTGAAACATTTTATTTGTCAATGCCTTTTCGACATAGCGACGTCGCCCCCCGCGCGGGGGCGTGGATTGAAACTACCAACACTATATAATTCATAACGTGTATAGTGGTCGCCCCCCGCGCGGGGGCGTGGATTGAAACAAGCGGTACGGGAACACGTTGAAGAGATTACAAGGCGTCGCCCCCCGCGCGGGGGCGTGGATTGAAACCTGAATTGTCCATTGAAGAATCAAAACAGGAACGCGTCGCCCCCCGCGCGGGGGCGTGGATTGAAACTATCGTTTCCCTTGTCAATCCCAATGAGGCAAACGTCGCCCCCCGCGCGGGGGCGTGGATTGAAACTATCAGAAAGTGGCAGCGTTAGTGTCAACGGCGGTGTCGCCCCCCGCGCGGGGGCGTGGATTGAAACCTTACCTGTGTAGTCCTTCTCTGTGTCGCAATCTGTCGCCCCCCGCGCGGGGGCGTGGATTGAAACAGATGACACTCCGGCAGCATCGGCCATGATCTTGGTCGCCCCCCGCGCGGGGGCGTGGATTGAAACTGGTAGAATTGAGGGGTATTCTAAAACTATCGGCGTCGCCCCCCGCGCGGGGGCGTGGATTGAAACATGCACCACTTTGCCATTGACCTCGATTTGTTTTGTCGCCCCCCGCGCGGGGGCGTGGATTGAAACAGTGGTTGGCCGCCGGAGCATTGTCGGTTTATGCGTCGCCCCCCGCGCGGGGGCGTGGATTGAAACGCTTCTCTTCTGACATGTCGGTGAACAGTAATCTCGTCGCCCCCCGCGCGGGGGCGTGGATTGAAACAAACTTCCCAATGACGATGGGATATATATTTTTGTCGCCCCCCGCGCGGGGGCGTGGATTGAAACTTTGTTACTTGGCATCTATGCCGCCAGTTCCCGCGTCGCCCCCCGCGCGGGGGCGTGGATTGAAACTCCGTTCTGCCTGTATTCTCATTTCCATATTTCGTCGCCCCCCGCGCGGGGGCGTGGATTGAAACACCGGAGCAAGCTGGCTTCTTTTCCGGAAGGAGGGTCGCGCCCCTCGCGGGGGGCGACGATTGAAACGCCCAACTACTTTAAATCGTAAGCCCACGTTTGATCATACCCATCCGTAAAAATTGCTTTTGCAAATCCCATTGCTTTAAGATTTTCAAGACTATTGCCTTCATTAATTAATTGATCAACAAAAGGTCTACTCATACGGATATATTTTATTTTATATATCGTTTTCCCTGGTCCATATGCTGTACAGTCAACGTCCAAGCCTTGGCTTCGCATTACACGTTCCGTTAAATTAATAAAATCAACCCTTTTCTGTAATTTAAGTGCTTTTTCCCTCTTTGCTTCTGCCTTTTGTTCAGCCTTTAGCTTATCTACTTCAGCTTTAGCTTTTTGTTCGTCTAAAGCTTTCTGTAAGTCAGCTTTTTCTATATCTTTAGCTTTTTGTTCGTCTTTAACTTTTTGCACCTCTTCAGCTTTCTTTATATCCTTAGCTTTCCGTTCTTCAACTTTATGGTTATAATAGTTTATACCTATTGTAAACAATACAAGCATAACTCCTATTACTATAATTTTATAGAAACCCTTGCCATAGTTCGTTTTGTTTTCATTAGCCATCATGTTCTCCAGATCCATGCATTTTAATTACAACGCTTTGGCGCTTCTCTACCGCTGGATGTTTTCCACAATACTACACCTCCCAATAAGGAAACGGCAAGATCTTTTAATGTGAATAAAAGAGAAATGGCAGTACAAAAAACTCTTAATTAATCTTTCATTTAACCGATAAAGTGTTTAGAGAGATTATGATGGGCACTTATAACGACAAAGACAATCAGAAATGTCCCCGATGTGGTTCTGAGATGTGGCCCGAAAACGACCACCCAAACATGGTCAATGTACTTGTCTGCACAAAACCCACATGCCTCTACAGGGTCTATCCGGATTACCCAAGAAGAAACGGGAACCAGGAGATATGTTACCTCTGCGAGAAAATGTTTATAGTCCATGTTGATGATCTGGGGGTTCTCTGTCAGGCTTGCAAGCACACTGTATCGGAGTACAAACAAAAATCATCGGAGAAATACCGGAAGCATCGCAAGCCAAGACAATCCGGGAATGTTCTTCATATCTGACAAGGGTTTTCATTCAATTCTTCATTAACCCTGATGAACTCGTAAAAAGTCTCAAATCCGTCACTCCCGTGAAAACGGGAGTCCATAACATAGTGAAATTACTGGATTCCCCCGTATCAAGTACGGGGCAGGCTCAGTCGAGCACGGAATGACAAAAAAGAAAAATCGACTTTTTGCGAGACCATCAACCCTTACTGCCAAACGTTGTCCACTCACGTTAACAACCTATACTATTATTTCAATTCCTCCCAAAAAAAAAGTAAATACTCGCTAATCAACGTTTTCTAAAAGTAGTTTGTTTAATTTTTCTCAAGCTGCAAGAGTTATCTTGCACGTAACCAAAAAAGTATGTTAAAAAATTAACAAGCGAGGTGAGTTCTTATGAGTAATTTTCTTGACAAGCTCAGTATCCGACAGATGAGTACGGACGACGTAAACTCTATAGTGGATATTGATACGAAAGTTCTTGGTGAAACCAGGAAAGATTACTGGGTTACGAAGGTCATAAAAGAAGCGGACTCAAGGCCTCCCGATGCCTCCCTGATCGCCGAGATCGATGGTAAGGTTGCCGGTTTTATCCTCGGAGAAGTAAGTGGATGGGAATTTAAAGTTCCAAACAACATCGGGTGGATCGACACAATCGGAATAGACCCTGACTATCAGAATAGAGGCATCGCAAAAGTTCTTGCCATCGCATTAATAACAAACCTCCAGCAACGTGGTGTTGATACGATCTATACTCTTGTTAACTGGAATGATTGGGACCTTCTCCAGTTTTTCCATGCCATGGGTTTTTCTCGTGGTGATATGATCAACCTTGTGCTCAAAGTATAATTCCATTTCTAAATCAAAGCGCTATCTTTGATTTAGAAATGGAATTATACCAGTTTTTCTTTTAAACTCTTTTTAGTGTCACCCTTCTTTCATGATGATCTTTAGCTTCATTTTAGTGTGTATCGTGTTATTCTTCAAGCGATTGGCCGACTTGATGGTTGCAATATCAATACCATATTTGTCGGATATCGATGCCAGGGTCTCACCCTTTTTGACAATATGGTATTTGGCTTTTGGCGATGCCTTTTTCTCGACATGGCTGACAAGCTTCAACTTCATTTTCGGATGGACTTTTTCACTTTTCAGGTTATTCATAGATTTGAGCTCAGCCATATCCACACCGTATTTATCGGATATCAATGCCAGGGTCTCACCCTTTTTGACAATATGGTAGGGCTTTATTTTTTCAGCCTTTACTACGATTGCATCTTTCTTGTCCGTCTTCACGGACCCCTGCGACTTAGTTGAAAGGGTTTTACTGTGCAGACTACTGGCCACAACAAGCTTGGAGGGACCGCTATATTTCGGTATAGCAATGACCATACCGGGTTTTATCTTCAATTCATCTTCACAACTGTTAACAAGATGGATATCTTCACTTTTCACGCCATATTTTTTTGCGATCTTCGCAAGCGTGTCGCTCCTTTTTACCTTGTGGGTAATAACACTTTTAATTTTCCGTTCACCTTCCAGGGCAATCTCCAGTCTTTCGCTGAACTGTAGGGTATTTATTGGATAGGGAAGCTTGATCTCATAATCACTATTGCCTGGAGGTGTAATGCCACGGACGAGTTCGGGATTGTAGGACTTGACACTGATAAGATCAAGTGACGAAGCCTTTGCGATGGCGGTAAGCGGTGTCGAAGGCGGCACGGAAATTTCCACGAACTGTATGGGACGATCAAAGGTGATACTTCCAAAACCATACTTTACCGGGTCTTTTGCGATAATTGCCGCAGCTATGAGTTGAGGAATATAGTTTCTCGTTTCTTTCGGAAGCGCATTGTATTTGTGGAGCTCCCAGAAATCGTTCGTATTATGCTTCAGAATGGCCCGCCCGACCCTTCCCTCTCCGGCATTGTATCCGGCTGCCGCCAGATACCAGTGGCCAAACTGATTAAAGAGATCGCGGAGATACTTTGCTGCAGCAACGGTTGATTTTTCAGGGTCTCTGCGTTCATCGATCCAGTAGTTCACTCTAAGCCCGTATCTGCCGCCGGTTTCATAGATAAACTGCCAGGGGCCACAGGCCTTTGCCGTTGAGTATGCTTTAGGATTAAACCCGCTCTCGATCATGGCAAGGTAAACCAGGTCTTCGGGCATGCCATGCTTTCTCAGGATTTCGGTAATAATGGGGACATACCATCTGGCCCGTTTCAGCCAGCTCCCGAATACCTTTCTCTTGTCGACAGTAAAAAAATGGATATAATATTTTACGGCATCGTTAAATACGATGGGTATATCAAAATTTTGAATATTGGTGCTTTCCAAAAGAGACCCAATATCATCGTCTTCAAAAACCTGATCTGCAAGCATGACAGGGGGCTCGTCTTTTTTGACAATAGGCGACGTCAGGGCGGCTATTGGTTTCATCTGCTCTTTTGCACCGGGTTCCGATGCCTTGCCAACCTTTTCTGCCTTCATCTGCAATGGTGGTGCTTTTGTGGGAGCCTGCGGGGGTGAGAGTTGCGTCGTGCCCTTACTATGGACTACAAACTGGCCGGGGTGGTTTGATTGGCTTGATATAACCTGACCGCCAGTGGCACACCCAGCTAAAAGAAACAAAAAAATTATACAATAGAGGTATTTTCCCATACCCCTTTTATTAGCAAGTTTCATACCAAAGCTCATTACTTTGATGATAAAGGCTAAACCCTTCTATGTCAATAAAATAATGTGTTTTTATTCATATAGAAATAGCTAACCGGGAAGACTCTGCCTTGCAATAGTTCAATAACCCCTTGAAAAACAAGGTTATTGTTTCATTATTTGTTCGAAAAGGCACAGGGAACATCCTCAGTATTCCCCCTTCCGCTGTCAATGTTCCACCAACGCCGGCACATCCCCGCTATTGATATAGTTGTGCCTTCGTTATCATCATAAACTACAACACCAAATTTTTTTAGCCTGGAGCGCGGCAGGACATTATGATATTCACGTTTCTCACAGAATGGTAAATCAATGTGTGCTGTGAAGCAAGGTCCCCAAAATTATATTCGCCTATTCAATAATTATAGAGGGATACAATGGTCACCAAGCATGTTTCATTCGCCCGGCAATTTCTTTTGGAAAAGGTCAACGAGGTCTTTCATTTCGTTTCTTGCGTCAAAAACATCTGCCGGTAGCCAATTGACAACGCTGTCAACGAAATATAAATAAAGTCCCTTTTTCGTCTTTTTGTATTCCAGAAGTTCCGACCATTCTCTTTTTTGTTCATGAAACCGGGACTTTATCATAATATTACTCTTATTGAAGGTCAGTACAACCTCTTTCGCCTCTTCGGTTGATGTCTTTGCCTTTCTTTTTGCAATTTCCTGCCTGACAAAAAAGAACCAGATAATCACAAATCCCAGAGTAAACCATACAATTGTCATGGGATCATTTCTGAACAACCCTGCCATGCCAGCCATAAGAAAAAATAAGCCCATAGAACTCATGATCCATCTTTTCATGGGGTGCATATCACTCACGCTTTTTGGTTTTCCCTTATGGGCGTCAAGCAGGTCCTGGGTGGTCTTTGTTTCGTTGAACTTATATATCTCCGATAGCGGTACCAGGAAGGTCAATTCGTTGTCTTCTTTTTTCTGTGTGATTTTTTCCTGCATCTCTTATTCTATTGCCTGAAGACAGGAATTGCAAACAGAAACGTGACTTTCTATGAAGAATAAAGCTTGTTCAGGGGAAGGGTGCGCCGCTTATCCCCGGTAAAAGCAGTGCTTATCTGATACGGTTGTGCTATTTCATAAATCGATAGTCAAAGCTTAATCAAAAAGCCTACGATAGGACCTTGTCTGTAAGACCACGGTAACCCCGTGCAAAATCAAAGGCGCTCATGCGTTTTTTGTTTTCCATCTGGAGGTCTTTTATCAAGAGAACATCAATTGCGGTATCAACGAGGATACCCTCCTTCGTAATTCCCCGTATTTGTCCGGGATTACCCGATGAGGAAAAACCATCGTCAACAGCGGCATCAAAAATCTTTACCATCTTGTTGTCCAGGAAGGTATAGGCAACAGGCCATTCGACAAAGGCGCGAACCTGCCTGCCGATCTCGACAGCGCTTCTTGTCCAGTCGATCTTACCCATTTCTTTGGTAATAATGGGCGTATAGGTTGCAATTTCATGCCGCTGCCCTGTTCCGTTCATCATGCCCCGAATCTCAATAGTATCAAGAAAATCCGGCAATATTGCCGCTGCCCGTGCAGCAAGTCTCTTTGAGAGGCCGGTAAGGTTTTCTCCGGGTTCTATTATGGTCTGCTCCTGATAGACCACATCGCCTTCGTCCATCTTTTCATTCATTCTGATAAGGGTAATACCTGTCATGGCGTCGCCCTTCAAAAGGGCCCATTGCATAGGCGAGGGCCCACGGTAATGGGGTAAAAGTGAAGGATGAATATTCAGAGGACCCCGTGAAGGAACATCAAGGACCCATCTGGGCACAATCAATCCGAAGGAAGCAACAACAAAAAAATCCGGTTTGTGATCCGGCAGCGTCTTCACGAGATCATCTTTAAATGAATCGATTTCCATGAGGGGGAGATCTAATGCTGCAGCCGCCCTTTTTACTTCGTTGTCATCAAGGGCATATCCCCTGCCCTTTGGTTTTGCCTTTTTTGTAACTACCAGGACCGTCTGTTCGGCAACAGATTTGAGAATCGGCACGGAGAAACCTGAGGACCCAAAAAAAATCACCCTCATTACTTCTGTCCGGCGTATTTCTTTTTAAATATATTTTTTTTGACAGGACTGAGGTGGTCGATGAAAAGGACCCCCTTGAGGTGGTCTATTTCGTGCTGCATGGCCCTCGCAAACTGGCCTTCACATTCAAATTCTATTGTCTTCCCCGTTAGGTCGACACCCCGTGCAGAGACTATCTTCGCCCGTTTCACAAATTCATAGAAGCCGGGAACACTCAAGCACCCTTCTTCTCCGATCTCTTCCAGATCGGTCCCGATAATAACAGGGTTGAGAATAATGAGGTGCTTTTTATTCCTGCTATTCAATGATGCGTCGACAGCAATGAGCTGGATAGGCACGCCAACCTGGTTCGCCGCCAACCCGGCGCCGTGGGCAAGTATCATTGTTTCAATCATATCCTGGGAAAGCTTCACGATTTCATCGGTAATGTTTTCGACCGGTGCAGCAAGTTTTCTCAGTACCGGATCGGGGAATGTTCTGATTTCAATAAGAGCCATATATATTTTTTAAATCATATTGCCCTGATAGTCAATATTCATCCACAAGCTATCTCGAAAGTACGAGCTGTATGAGAAGGAAAGCCGGGTTAATATCACTCGGCGCTTCGGTACCAGGGAAAATGTTTTACCATCTTGTTCTCAATATCTTCAAGGATAATCCTTGCAAGTTCCCGGTAGTCCTCCGCTTTTTCCCAGCCGTGGGGGTCATATGTTTCTTCTTTCATAAGCATTAAAAAATTCATGATCCGCTGCGCCCTCCAGGTCGTCATGGCCCTCACAGTCTGGACAAGATCCTCTTCGGCTTCTATCTCTCCCCTGTCAAGGGCACAAAGGGCGAGCTGCATACAATGGAGGGAATCGGCAAGAACTTCCTCGCCAATTTCCTGAAGGGTCTTTTTTGCCCGTTTATTGATAAGCATTTTATTAAGTATTTTAATTTCTTCTAACCGTTCTGTCACAAAGTACCCCATGGTTTATTTACAATATTCCCATATTTCCATTCAGTATATCCTCATTCAGTCCATCCATCCATTGAAAAATAATTGACTCCTTTCTTTTGAAAGTGATATTGTAAGCTATGTTTGGTCTCGGGTTTCCCGAAATAATTGCAATATTAGCCATCTTTCTTCTCTTTTTCGGCAGTGGTAAAATCCCGGAGATTATGGGGTCAGTCGGCAAAGGAATAAAAATGTTTAAAATAGCCCTAAAAGCGCCCGTAAAACAGGATTCCGTTTCTGTTTCCGACAATAAAAACAGAGAAAATTCAGTCTAACTATAAAATGGATAAAAAAATCCTTATAGGCATTGGTTCCAATATCGGTAACGGTATAAAGAATTGTATGGCCGCAATAAAGAAGATTTCCAGCGACAAGAGAGTGAATCTGAAAGTAATTTCCTCTTTCTATACCACATCTCCTGTTTCAGAAATTAAGCAGGACGATTTTATCAATTGTGCTGTCCTCGTGAGTTGGGAAGGTACACCGCATGAACTTCTGCAATTCCTCACCGGTATTGAAAACAGCATGGGAAGAACAAGAGAGATTAAGGATGGTCCAAGGATTATTGATCTTGATATACTTCTCTTTGGTGATAGGGTCCTTGATGAACCTTCTCTGACAATCCCCCATAAAGAACTTCACAAACGAAAATTCTCTCTTATGCCATGTCTTGAAATAGACCCCAATTTTATTATTCCTACGTATAAGAGACCACTCAATGATTTTCTTCCTGAAATCGGTGACGACCAGGTTGTCACAAAACTTGAGGGGATTGTGTTTCTCGAAGAATCAGAAGAATAATAGTACATCAATGAAGGCGACTTGGTATTAAGGCTTAATGATCACCTTGATTGACTCCCGGCCCTCCGACACAAGCTGGAACCCGTAAGCAATGTCGGCAAGAGGGAGCCAGTGTGTGATCAAGTCATCAACGATGATATTGCCTGATTCGATTAATTTCATTGCTTCAATAATGTCAGGAGGTCCGCAGTAGTAGGAAGTGAGGATACTCATTTCTTTCATCCAGAAATCATTGACCGGAACGACAACGTTCCTGTCTGGTCCGGGAACAGCAAACAATACAATCTTGCCGCCTTTGTCCACGCATTTCCAGGCTTGTTCCAAGGCTTGTTCGGCCGCAGCGCATAACAGTACAACATCAGCCTTTTTACCGTTTTCAGCAATCAGTCGTGCGGCCACTTCATCTACAGAATCAATAATGATATCGGCGCCCATGCGGGCGGCAATTTCCAGCTTCTTTTTGTTAACATCGACGGCAATTAACTTGCACCCTTTTGTCTTGGCCAGTTTTACATGAAGCAAGCCGGACATCCCGCAGCCGATTATTAATACAGAGTCATTGTTTTTTATGCCGGCAAGTCGCTGTGCCCTGACAACACAGGCAAGAGGCTCAATGAATGTACTTTGATCATACGTAATGTTTTTCGGCAGCAGATATGTTCCATTCTCTACAAATATTTCCGGAACCAGAATATATTCGGCAAAACCGCCGGGCAGCCGTTCCTTAATTTCCGTGCACTGGGGATAATGTTCGTTTAGGCAGTAAAAGCATTTCCCGCAAGGTATCTTCGGCGGGATAAATACCCGGTCGCCCGGTTTATATTTTTTTACAGAACTGCCGACTGCCACAATTTCGGCGCCGATTTCATGCCCCTGCACGAGCGGGGCCCGCGGGAGACGGTACCACTCCACGATGTCGCTCCCGCAGATGCCGCAGGAAATAACCTTAATAAGCATCTCCTTTGGGCCAGGTATCGGGGTCGGCACTTCCTCGGTCCGAATATCCTGATTGTTATACCAGTAGGAAACTTTCATTTTGTGGCTTTCGATGGAACCCTCAGTCTTGATTTTTTAAAGTATTATACAGATCAAAAGCCGCGGCCGGAGTTTCGTTGTCGTGGACAACAGCCCTTACAGCTTTTATCATGGCCACCGGCGCTTCCGACTGGAAAATATTACGTCCCATATCTACACCGGCGGCGCCTTTTTGCACCGCGTTATAGGCCATAGTCAGGGCATCGAGTTCGGGTATCTTCTTGCCTCCGGCCATTACGATCGGCACTGGACAGGACGCGGTGACAGTATCAAAATCTTTCTCGACATAGTAGCTCTTGATGTAATGGGCACCAAGTTCCGCGCAAATCCGGCAAGCCAGGCGGAAGTACTTGGCGTCTCGGGCCATATCCTTGCCAACAGCCGTTACGGCCATGGTTGGGATGCCATAACGGTTGCCGATGTCAACCATTCGCGTCATGTTGATGATTGATTGTCTTTCGTATTCACCGCCGATAAACACCTGAACAGCCATGGCGCATACATTCAAACGTATAGATTCTTCAATATCAACGGCAATATCCTCATTGGACAACTCCTTAAGGATGCTGGCCCCTCCGGAAACCCTGAGTACAATTGATTTGGAAGTCGTGGGTGGCACAATGGAACGTAAAATTCCTCTGGTCAGCATCAGGGTATCTGCATAAGGCGCCAGGGGAAGAATACTGATATCGATCCGTTCCAGACCTGTGGTAGGTCCCTGAAAATACCCGTGATCAATGGCCAGCATGACTGTCCGGCCGGATACCGGATTAAATATCCGTGCGAGTCTGTTTTTTATTCCCCAATCCAATGAATTTGAGCCTTTGAGAAAAAACCCCTCTGTTTTTTGGGGCTTGTCCGTATGAAACATCTTAGCTTCTTTGATTTCATCTGTATCTGCCATCATTTTCTCCTTTTCTGTTTAGAAACGGCAACAAAGTTATATGAATGAATGCGAATTGGCATAAGCTTTACCGTACGAAATGGGCGCCCCTGCTCACCCGGTTTTTGAAGGCTGATTCAGCAACAATGAGGGCTGTTCTTGCACCGTTTCTGAGATTGATGACCATGGGATCAAGACGAGTTGTCCTGTAAAAATCGTCGATCCTATTTTTGAGATAGCTGAGATCTGCGCGGGCACGCTCTAATCGTTTGACAGTCCGTATGATACCGACATAGTTCCACATGGTCGATTTAATACTCACCCAGTCCTGCTGGATAAGAGCAGGGTCAATCTCTTCTACTCTTTCCGGAAAACGCCAGGGTGGAATTTCAGATTCCTTATAGAGTTTTTTATCCTTAGTTAATCCCGATATATGTTGTGCTGACCGGATCCCCCACACAAGCCCTTCGAGAAGTGACGTCGATGCAAGTCTGTTGGCGCCATGAAGGCCGGTGGCAGAAACTTCACCAACAGCATAGAGGTGTTTTAAGGATGTCCGGCCCCAGAGGTCTACCTGGATCCCGCCACAACTGTAATGGGCCGCCGGAACAACAGGTATGGGGACCTTTTGTATATCGATATCAAGAGACAGACATCTTTTGTAAATCATAGGAAAACGTTTTTTGATATTAATATCGGTATGTGATGCGATATCGAGGTACACATATGCATCGCCTCTCTTAATCATCTCCTCGTACATTGCCCGACAGACTTCATCTCTCGGGGCAAGGTCTCCCAGCGGGGAATATTCGTCCATAAAGTGAAAACCGTCTTTTGTCATCAGTTTTCCGCCCTCTCCACGCACTGCTTCTGATATGAGAAACCCATCTGCGTCCTTATGGAACAGGGTTGTAGGGTGAAATTGAATATACTCCATATTGATAAGCCGGGCCCCTGCCCGATCTGCCATGGCAAACCCATCGCCCGTTGATCCCAGCGGATTTGTTGTATGTTGATAAATTCTTCCCAAACCTCCCGTTGCGAGGATCGTATACGTTGAGAATATTCTTTCTACCTCTTCGCTCGTATTGTTGAGTACATAGGCTCCGATACATTGCGGCTCCATGTAAAGAGCAAGGGGACTTGCGGAATGGTGGGGTACAGTGAGGAGATCAATGGCGGTATAATTATTATAAACCCTTACATGCTCCTGTTCCTTCAGTTTCTTTATGAGACTCTCTTCGATGGCTTTACCCGTTGAATCCATGGAATAAAGTATTCTCCGGCGGGAATGTCCACCTTCTCTGGCAAAGGCATAGCCGTTTTCCGGAGAACGGGTAAAGGGTACGTTGACCTTATTAATAAGAAAATCCTCAACCAAGGTAGGTCCGTCGTAAGCAATAATTTTAACGGCCTCTATATTGGAAATTCCATCCCCTGCCTGCATAATATCGTCTATGAGAAGCTCCGGTGCATCATCGATACCCCTGGAAATAATTCCTCCCTGAGCATAATAAGTATTTGACTCTTCAACGGCGTTCTGCTTTGTTACAACAATAACATCAAGCCCCTGCTCGGAAGCAACAATGGCCGCAGAAAGCCCTGCGATACCTGATCCGATTATGAGCACATCACAATAATGCCTGTTGTCTTTATTCATTTCAACTAACCTCCAGCATTCTCTCAAGGGCTATCCTGGCATACTTTGATATCTCAGGATCAACAGTAACTCCCTCGGAGGGCCTTCCCTCTGCAAGATTCTCAAGAATGTGCAGGAGCTTCAAACCCGTCATTTTTGCCATTTCCCGACATACACAATCTTTGAGAGGAACAATATATTTGTCCGGATTATCTCTCTTAATTCTGTTCACAAAATGGAGTTCCGTTCCGATAGCCCACTGAGACCCGGAAGGCGCTTTTTCTACGGTATTTTTTATGAAACTCGTGGAGCCAACATAGTCTGAAAGCTCTACCACCTCAGGGATACACTCCGGATGGACTACAATGTTTATATCCTTCCCATAGGCTTCACGTATGGCTTTCACGTCTGCAACAGTAAAGGCCGTGTGGACATAACAAAATCCCCTCCAGAGAATAACCTTCCGGGCACGGATACACTCCAGATCTTCTCCTGATACCTGTCCCTGGGGGTCCCAGAGGAACATCTCTTCATCTTTAATGCCCATTGAGTGCGCCGTGTTTCTCCCCAGATTTTCATCAGGAAAAAAGAAGGGTATGGCATTTTGGGAGAAAACATATTCCATGACCTTTTTCGCGTTCGCCGAAGTGCAAACAAGACCGTTGTTTTTCCCGCAAAAGGCCTTCAGGTCAGCCCTTGAGTTAACATACACAATGGGAATGATTTTTTGTTCTGTTTTTTGCAGGATCGACCAGGCCCTTTCCACCTCATTTATGGCAGCCATTTCGGCAAGAGGGCAGAGGGCCTCTCGTGCCGGGTGGAACACCTGCTGTTCGGGCAGGCAGAGTATGCGGGCCATTTCGGCCATGAATGAGACGGCACAAAAAACAATATATCTGGCGTCTCTCTGTTTTGACGCTATTTGTGCAAGCTGCAGGGAATCTCCGACAAAATCGGCGCACTCCACGATATCATCCTCTTGATAAAAATGACCAAGGATGATCAGGTCTTTACCAAGCGTATCTTTTACGGTCTTGATCCTTTTGAGTATTTCATCGCTCTTCAATAGTCGCTGTTCAATGTTCACTGTTGTGCCTCTTCATAGAGCAAGCTCATATCGAGGACAGGGAAAGAATGCGTCAAGGCGCCAACTGAAATAAAATCAACACCTGTTTTTGCGACCTCATGGACCCGCCCGATGGTCATGTTTCCGGAAGCCTCAAGGGGAATCTTTTTGTTGACAACAATAACTGCCTTTCGGGTCGATTCAAGGTCCCAGTTGTCGAGCATAATTCTATCAACGGGAAGCTTAAGCGCTTCCTGTAGTTCTGTCATATTTTTTACTTCCACCTCAATGGGAACGTTGGCCCTTTCCCGCACCATCATGACCGCTTCCTTTATGGAACCGGCGGCGGCGATATGGTTTTCTTTGATGAGGGCCATTTCGGTCAGGTTCTCACGATGATTGTGTCCGCCGCCCATTCGCACGGCATATTTTTCCATCTTCCTGAGTCCCGGCGTTGTCTTTCTCGTATCAAGAATTTTTGTGCCTGTTCCTCCGGCAGATTCTACAAAACCTGCCGTAAGGGTCGCAATACCTGACAATCGCTGGAGCATATTGAGGGCCACCCTTTCACCGGTCAGTATCGCCCGTGTTTTTCCCTCGATGAGGGCAAGAGTGTCGCCGCCTCGCACCTTTTCTCCATCCTTTTTCAGCTCGCTGTAACAAATATCGTTATCAAGAATCTTAAAGATCTGGGCGGCAATTTGATGGCCCGCAACAATACCATCGGCCTTTGCCATGATCTTTGCCCTGGATCGGTGGTTTTCAGGCACAACGGCATTGGTGGTAACATCCTCGACACCAATATCTTCCTGCAGAAAATCCTTTAAATTTCCCAGCATATCAGCCGATATTATAAGGTGCTTAAGCAGGGCGAGTCAATGGCAGAGTGATCTTTTTCTTATTCCCCTTGACTTTATGCGCAAATTTTCATATCTTAATGAACTCTTGAGGGGCCGTTAACTCAGGCTGGTAGAGTATCTGCCTTTTAAGCAGAGAGTCGCAAGTTCAAGTCTTGCACGGCCCACATGTATGTCCCCATCGTCTAGGGGCCTAGGACACTGGCCTTTCACGCCGGCAACGGGGGTTCGATTCCCCCTGGGGACGCTTTTTATCTCCGGCAATATAACCCATTATATAAAACCGTTCCATTCTTGTTTTATATTTTTTACTTCTGTAACATCTACTTCATTAATAATCTCTTAAGACACTTTACAATAAAGGGGTCAGAATGCTTTCGGAGCTTTACGGCAGCCCTTTCCGGATCCCATTAATCTGAACTGGAATAGGCGCGTAGGTCCCATTTTATCCTCTCTAACAGTGGATAAAATTATGGAGAGATAGTATTATATGGAGGTCTGAGTCCTGCTTGACGCTTTTAATCGATCGGACAACCCATTATTTTAGGAGGATTCATGAGCGGTATTTTTGGTATTGTGTCAAAAAACAACTGTGCCAACGATCTTCTTTACGGAACAGATTATCATTCGCACATGGGGACAGCCTATGGGGGGATGGCAGTTCTGGGAAACACATTCCACCATCACATCCACGATATCAGCAAGTCCCAGTTCAAATCCAAGTTCTATGAGGAATATAAAGAGATGGAAGGGAACATGGGCATCGGGGTCATAAGCGACCGGGATACCCAGCCACTCATCATCGGATCAAAATTCGGCACCTTTGCCATTGTATCGGCGGGTCTCGTGGAAAACACACAGGAACTGGCCGAGGAGCTTCTTGAGCAGGGCGAAACATTCGGTGAAATGTCGAGTGGAGGGGTCAATGCAGTGGAACTGCTGGCCAAACTGATTAATCAGGGCAAGACCTTGATTGAGGGGATCGAAAAACTCTATGACCGCATTGAGGGATCGGCCTCCATCCTTGTCATGAAAGAGGACGGAGTTTACGCAGCCAGGGACCGACTGGGGAGGACGCCGCTTGTTGTCGGCGAGAGAGACGGTGATTATGTCATCGCCACGGAAACATGCTCTTTTCTCAACTTGGGATATCACATCGTAAAAGACCTCCAACCGGGGGAAATAGTCCGAATGGGAAAAAAGGGCCTGGAAGACCAACTTTCCGGGAAATCCGGAAATCAGATATGTTCCTTCCTGTGGATCTACACGGGATACCCCGCGTCGTGCTATGAAGGGATCAATGTTGAGCTTGTCCGCGAACGCAGTGGCAGGTGTCTTGCAAAGAACGATGATGTAGAAGCCGATCTCGTTGCAGGTGTTCCCGATTCAGGAGTCGGCCATGCTATCGGGTATGCAATGGAATCAGGCATTCCTTACCGGCGACCCCTTGTCAAATATACCCCCGGGTACGGCAGAAGCTATACGCCGCCGGCCCAGGAGATGCGTGACCTTGTTGCAACGATGAAGCTCATTGCAGTCAAGGACGTCATTGCCGGAAACCGCATTGTCCTCTGTGATGACTCCATTGTCCGCGGTACACAGTTAAAAAATTATACTTTGAAGAAGCTATGGGAAGCAGGCGCGAAGGAGGTCCATGTCCGCCCGGCCTGTCCTCCTCTCATGTTTCCCTGTAAGTTTGCCCTCTCCACGCGCTCCACCGATGAACTGGTTGCCCGCAGGGCCATATGGGCGATTGATGGCCGCGACACGGAAGCTCTGAGCGAATATCTCGATGACACATCGGAGAAGTACCGGAAAATGGTTGACTGGATTGCAAAAGAAGTGGATGCAACAACACTCCGTTATCAAAGGATCGACGACATGATTGAAGCAATCGGTCTTCCACGGGAAAAACTCTGCCTCTACTGCTGGAAGGGAGACCAGGAAAAAGAAAAAGCGTGATTCATGCCCACAACTGAAGTCCGAGCTACCCCCTGAAGCAATTTAATGATTGTTTGTTGATAGAACGGGGTTGTTAACAAAAAGGCTGGTGCGGCGGCGACATAAAACGCGGTTCAATTTGAAAGATGGAGATCACGTAACACAATTCCTATTTTGGTGATGCAAACAAAAGAGGGATGTGGCAACAGATTCAATAGAGCACCAATGATGGCAATTTTTTTGTGAGAAGATTTAAAAATGCCGACGATCCCTGGAAGAAAACCGATTAGAAACAACACAACAGCATCGATGACAATTGCAAGTGCAGGACCCATAGGCCGGATGTAAGATCCTTTCGGCACATAGAACACGCCAGATGCAATATAACAAGCATAAGTCACCCCTATAATTCCGGAGGTGAGAGACAACATCCACCAAAGATTTGACCACTTCCATGTTGTCATATGATTCCTAAGTCACCAACGAAGGCATCACCGGGAGGAACCCCATCTGGCTCCGATCCGGTGCATCGACTTGTTGTGAACAGACCTCATGAAGCTTTCTTCCATTCTAGGGAAAGCTTACGACCAGACGCGGCACAATCTCTAAGATATAAATTAATAAGAGTCTGGTATGGGATGCCCGCGTCTGTGGCAAGTTCCCTAAAATACTTTACCGTTCCTTCATCAAGTCTTATGGTAACCTGCTTCTTTAGTAAGCTCGCATAAGGGTTTTTTTTGGCCTTTGAAAAATCATATTCTTTTCTCATGTTTTACCACCTGTTCCAGTATTGTTGTTGCTCCGAGCGAGTTGCCTTACGTGCCGAGATGATTCTTATGATCGCATCATTCTTTCGATAGGTATGGGGAACAACCAAAAGCCGAAGATTTGAGCTCAGGCCAAGAAGGACAAATCGATCTTCGTTGTGAGAATGGTCAGGATCATCAAGCAATAAGCCGTTCTCATCAGTAAACACCGTCTGAGCTTCTGTGAAAGATACGCCATGTTTTTTATTATTCAGGGCATCTTTCTTCCCGTCCCATTCAAAGTATACATTAATCATAATGACAGTGTAACTACAATGTAATTATAAGTCAATCCAATTCTATGCACTATGCACAACACCTGCGTAACCCGCGCAGAATAGAAGCTTCTTAATCATATCCTTCATTCATGGCTAACAATTAATATACTGCATGCCGTGATTTCCGAAAATATTAGTATTTGCTAATAAAGATGTCAATCAATAATATAAACTGATTATGGAGGGATAATATTAATTAAATAAAATAGATACCATTCGTTTTAGAGAAATACCGGCAATACAACATTTGCAATATATCCTTAATATACACATGATATACGGCATGCAGTAATTGCTGAGATTGTAATGAGTCGATGAAGTGGAAAAGTAAAGAACCGAGGGAAGATCATTCGCTCCGCTTGCAACAGGACTCATTAGGACGAAGGACAAAGGGTGTTGAGGATGTTTTACGTCCCAGCGAGGTAGCGAAGCGGACGTCCCACGGACATGCATTATATTGATTAGGGGGAATACTCAGTTTTAGGCTGATTAAAATCCTCATTAGGATAATGTTGTAAAGCCTTGGACATAAAATCAATCCAGATGGGAAGTGCTGCTGTTCCGCCCGATTCTTTCCCCCCGAGGTTCGTTTTTTTATCATAGCCAACCCACACAGCGCAGAGGAGATTGGGCGAAAAACCGATAAACCAGGCATCCCTGAAATCATCCGTTGTACCCGTCTTTCCCGCAAGGTAATAGGGCATCTTTGATGCGCCTCTTGCGGTACCCCTTTGAATAACACCCTTCATAATATCGACAAGGGCATAGGCAACCTCCGGCAAAACAACAGGCTCTTCGAGGGGCTCCTGATTATACCGTTCCTCCCCTTCGATGGTGGTAATGGTCTTGATCGCAACAGGGGGTATATACGTCCCGCCTCGCGCGAAAGCCACGTAAGCCGTGGCAAGCTCTATAGGGGCTATCTCCGTAGTACCCAGGGAAAGGGAAAGATTGGGTTCGAACTTGCTGCTTATATGGAGTTGTTTAGCCATATCGATGACGTTCTCAAGACCCACTTTTTCGAGCAGCCTTACTGTCGCGGTATTGAGAGAAAGTTCCAGCGCTTTGCGCATGGTCACATCGCCGTGGTATTCGTTTTTGTAGTTCTTCGGACTCCAGACGGCATGTGTATAGGGATTTGTAAAGGATATGGGCGCATCCCGAAGCATTGTGTCAGGCGTATAACCCTGCTCCAGAGCAGCGAGGTAGATAATGGGCTTAAATGAGGAACCAGGCTGTCTTTTTGCCTGGACCGCCCTGTTGTAAGGGGATACCGAAAAATCCCTGCCGCCGATGAGCACCTTCAGTTCTCCTGTTTTAACCTCCATGACAACAAGAGCAACTTCAGGCAGGATTGCATTTGGATGCCGTTTCTGATAGGCCTGCATACCCTTTTCAATGGCCCCATAGGCATAATCGGTCATTTTAAGGCTCACCGTCGTTTTGAGGTTAAGGCCTGTTGTGTAGATTTCCTGCGGGTTTTCAACGTGTTCTTCCAGCGCCTGTTTTACATATTCAATATAATAACCTGTTTTCTTCTCATAGGCCTTGAAAGGCGCAAGGGCAAGGGTTGTATTCATTGCATTGGCGTATTCTTTTTTGCTGATAAACCCCGCCTCATACATCTTTTGGAGAACAATATTTTTCCGCTCCATTGTTTTGGCAATATTTTTGTACGGAGACAGGCGCGAAGGGGCTTTTGTCATTGCGGCGAGCATGGCCGATTCTTCCAGCGTCAACTCTTTTGCATGTTTGTGAAAGTAGGTATAGGCAGCCGCTTCCACCCCATAGGCCCCTTCTCCCAAATAGATGAGGTTCAGATACATATTGAGAATCTCTTCTTTTGAGTAGGTCCGCTCTATCTGGATCGCCAGTATTGCCTCTTCAGCCTTTCGCTTGAGGCTCTTCTGTGGTGTCAGATAGAGGTTGCGGGCAAGCTGCTGGGTAATCGTTGATGCCCCTTCTGTTATGCCTTTCCTGAGAATGTTTTTGTAAATGGCCCGCCCGATACCGCGCGCATCGATACCAAAATGGCTGTAAAATCTCACATCCTCAATAGCAACAAAGGCGAGCCTCAGATGTCGCGGCATTTCAGTAATGGAAATGGGAATCCTCTTTTCCACGTAGAGTTCCGCATAGAGTGTCCCGTCATCGGCATAGAGCCTCGTTGTTGATTTCGGACGGTACGTCTCAAGCTGTTTCACATCCGGTATCTCGAGATAATTCACAAGGGCGTAGCCAAAGCTGACCCCGAAGAGCGCAGGCACAAGGATAAAGAAAACGGCAAGTTTTATAACTCTTGAATACATCGGGCACTCTATTATACTGTATATCATCTATGTTATCAAACAAAGGAAAAGTTATTTCCGTAACGGGCCCCACATGCACCGGTAAATCATCCCTATCAGTCTCTCTGGCAGAGGAATTCAACGGGGAGATTATCAACTGTGATTCCATGCAGGTATACAAATACTTCGACATCGGAACAGCAAAACCGGACCGGGCTATGAGAAATAAAATTCCCCATCATCTCGTCGGTATTATTGAACCTCACGAGGAGTTCAACGCAGCACGTTTTCAAGAAATGGCCGACACAGCCATTGAAGACATCCTGAAGCGGGGCAAAAGACCTATTCTTGTCGGTGGAACCGGTCTTTATCTCCGGGCCTTGATCTATGGGCTTTTTGATGCTCCCAAGGATATGAGCCTCCGGGCGAAGCTTCAGGATGAATATTCCGAAGGTCCTCTCCAATTCTATGAAAAGTTTAAGGAAATCGACCTGGAGTATGCCATGCGGATCAGCTTCAAGGACAAGCTGCGGATGGTGCGGGCAATGGAAATCTTTCTTCTTACCGGCAAAAGGGTCTCAGACCTTGAGAAAGATCATGGTTTTAAAGAGCCGAGGTACGATATTTTAAAAATAGGTTTAAAAAACGAAAGAGATGAACTCTACGGGAGGATTAACAGACGCGTTGACGATATGTTTGCTCAGGGGTGGGTTGAAGAGGTAAAAAAGATACTTTCCATGGGGATTAGCAATAGCGTAAAACCTTTTTCGAGCATCGGATACAGGGAAATTATCCTCTATCTTAATGATTCCATTAGTCATGAAGATATGGTAAAAGATATAAAGCAACATACAAGACGTTACGCCAAAAGACAGTTCACATGGTTCGCAAAAGAAAAAGGTATGTATTGGTTCGAATATCCAAAAGATTCAGTAATGATAACATTAGCAATAGCTGAGTTCTTGAATACATGGAATTAAAGAAAATCATAGAAGCGATACTTTTCTCATCATCAAAACCAGTGACACTAAAGGTCATCAAAAAGAAACTCGAAGAATATCCTCCGGACGAAATTGAGCAGGTATTGCGGGAACTGACAAATGAATATAACAGCTCCGATAGGTCTGTGGAAATTGCCGAAGTAGCAGGCGGCTACCAGATGAGGACCAGACCCGAATACAGGGACTGGGTGAAACGGTTTGTGAGAGAAAAAGACGTAGGCCTTACAAAATCAATGCTTGAAACCCTCTCGATCGTTGCCTATAAACAGCCCATCACAAAGAAAGAAATCGACAGCGTGAGAGGAGTAGATTCCGCCCGTGCCATAAAGTTTCTCCTGGAAAGAAAGCTCATCTGCATCGGAGGAAGAAATGGCGATGCCGGCAAAAGGATCGTTTTCAAAACAACAGAAAAATTTCTTGAGGTTTACGGTTTAAGAGGTGTTGAAGATTTGCCCACATATAAGGATATAGAATCATTAGAGGGATAGTATACGGGGAGGCAAGAATACCGAGGGACGAAGGACGTTCACTTCGTTGGGACGAAGGACGAAAAAATACAAAACCCCAATGAAGAGTGAACACTTGAGAGAGCGTGGAGGTGACGACTCTACCTGCCATAGTACAGGCGAAAGCCCCGGATAGACCGATAAGAAGAACGATAACTCCTTTTAGCGAGTTCACGAGCGAGAGGGGGTGGCTCCGACGGCTTTGCCGGTGGAGGGGGCGACGTGAGCCCCAGATAATGGGAGGAAATTATGGATATTGCTGAACTGCTCAAATTTGTTCTGGACAATAAGGGGTCTGATCTGCACATAAGCGCCGGAGAACCGCCGATTGTAAGAATACACGGAGAGATGACAAAAATAGATATGCCGGCTCTTGACAAAGAGGACGTTCATAACATGATCTATGATGTTTTGAGCGACTTTCAGAGAAAAGTTTTTGAAGATCTATTGGAGCTGGACTTCTCTTTCGGTCTCGGCGATCTGGCACGCTTCAGGGTCAATGTGTTCAAGCAGCACAGAGGGGAATCGGCGGTATTCAGGACTATCCCCAGCATAATCCCTACGTTTGAAGAACTGAATCTTCCCAAGATTTTTAAAGACTTTGCCCTCATGGAAAAAGGGCTTGTACTCGTCACGGGTCCTACAGGAAGCGGTAAATCAACAACCCTTGCTGCAATCATTGACTACATCAACAATAACAAGAAAGAACATATTCTGACCGTTGAAGACCCCATTGAGTTTCTTCATTTATCAAAAAAATGTCTCATCAATCAGAGAGAGCTGGGCCCTCACACCAAGAGTTTTGCGGCAGCCTTGAGGAGTGCCCTCCGTGAAGACCCCGACGTCATACTCGTGGGCGAAATGAGGGATCTGGATACCATATCTCTCGCTTTAACGGCGGCAGAAACGGGCCACCTCGTATTTGCAACATTGCATACCAGCAGCGCCCCCGATACAATCGACAGGGTTATTGATGTATTTCCGGCCGGGCAGCAGAACCAGGTACGGTCAATGTTTTCAGCCTCCTTACAGGCTGTTATTTCCCAGAGCCTCTTCAAGAGAAGAGATGGCAAGGGGAGGATTGCAGCCTTCGAAGTAATGATCGCTACCCCTGCCGTAAGGAATCTCATCCGCGAGAATAAAGTCGCGCAGATACCCTCAGTTATCCAGACAAGCAAGGGCCTCGGAATGCAGACAATGGAATCGGCATGTCAGGACCTCCTTGCAAAAAATCTTGTTACCAAAGACGAAGTTTCTTTCTATATCAGTAATTCTCAGAGGTGACACAATGGAAATGATATCCAGATATTTGAAGTACATGGTTGAAAAAGACGCTTCAGATATTTACTTCACGGTCGGGGCTCCACCTGCATTCCGCGTTGAAGGCATAGTTTCGAATTATCCCGATGTACCGCCTCTCACTGCGGATGAGACGGACAGTATCGCCAATGCTATCATGAATGACAGACAGAAAAAGGTATTTGAAGACGAGATGGAAATGAACCTTGCCCTCTATACACCAAAGTATGGTCGTTTCAGGGTAAATATTTTCAGGCAGAAGAGCTTCACCGGGATCATTATCCGACAGATCAAACTCCACATCAAGACAATTGATGACTGGGGTCTGCCGTCCATTATGAAAAATATCGTCATGTCAAAAAGAGGCCTCGTCCTGGTCGTTGGCGCAACAGGCAGTGGTAAATCAACAACTCTTGCGGCGCTTATTGATTACAGAAACTCCAACCAGCCGGGCCATATCATCACCATCGAAGACCCCATCGAATTCGTACACGAACACAAGATGAGTGTTGTCACGCAAAGAGAGGTCGGCTTTGATACTCATTCTTTTATGAGCGCGCTGAAAAACGCCCTGAGGCAGGCGCCTGATGTCATCCTCATCGGCGAGATCAGAGACGCGGAAACAATGGAACATGCCATCACATTCGCAGAAACAGGCCATCTCTGTCTTGCAACGCTCCACGCAAATAACGCCAACCAGGCCATAGAGAGGATACTCAACTTCTTCCCCATAGAAAGGCATCTCCAGGTCTACATGCAGCTCTCCCTCAATATGCGGGCAATTGTTTCCCAGAGACTTATTCCTACAGTTGAAGAAAAGCGCGTAGCTGCCATCGAAATCCTCCTCGACAGCCCGCGGGTGAAAGACCTTATCCTGAAAGGCGAGATTGTTCTCCTCAAGGAGACTATGGCTGCCTCTTACTTTGAGGGTATGCAGACCTTTGACCAGCACATTTTTGATCTCTATCAAGCGGGAATTGTCCAATATGACAACGCCATCGCTTATTCCGACAGTCCTAATGATATAAGACTCAGGATTAAAATGGCTGAGATGAATAAGGATGGGAAAGACAAGAAAGAACCGTCATTAAAACTAAAAATGGACGGAAGGTAAAGTACCCGGTTTATTATGCACAATCGGCAGGGTCGCCCTTGATCTTTGCAAGGGCATGAGGAATAGCCTTCAGGACAAAACCGAGACATTCTGTGGCCGCCTTCTCACTTCCGGGCAGGTTGATGATGATACTTCCATTGCGGATGCCGCAGATTGCCCGCGATATAATGCCATGGGGAGTTATCTTATAGCTTTCTGACCGCATGACCTCAGAAAAACCGGGTAGTTCCCTATCGATGACCATGGCTGTCGCCTCGGGTGTTACATCCCTTTTAGAAACACCTGTTCCACCGGTCGTTACCACAAGGTCAACTCCGCTTTCATCGATTGCCCGCTTCAGCGTATCGGCTATAATATCCTTTTCATCGGGGACAATGATAATTTCTTCCAAATCGTATGTTTCCCATAGCATTCTTACAAGAGCAGGTCCACTCGTATCAATACGCTCACCCCTTGACCCCTTGTCGCTTATGGTGACAACAGCAGCTTTATATTTCATGAAAGTATCTCGATTTCGTCGCCAATCTTGATTTCACCTTCTGTTATAACTACCGCAAATATACCTTCCCTGGGCATAACACAGTCTCCGACCTGCTGAAAAATGGCGCATCGCGTATGACATTCTTTGCCTATCTGGCTAATCCGTAAAAGAACACCGTCTCCGACTTTCATTTCAGTCCCTACGGGCAGCTCATAAAGAATGATACCTTCCGTAGTAAGGTTTTCCGCGAAATCACCGTATTGTACGTCAAGTCCTTTTGCCCGGATCTTCTCAACGCTTTCTTTTCCGAGAAGGCTTACCTGTCTGTGCATAAAACCGGCATGGGCATCATTGGCAAGTCCCTTATCTTTTACAAGCATACACTTCCCGACATTGTGCTTCTTTTCGCCCTTTTTGTCGCTGATATTAACTGATAATACTTTTCCTTTCATAACAATTCCTTTTGCGCTATGTTCCATGCACTTTGCGCTCTGCTCATTTCCTCACATACCTTCCACTTTTTCCACCGCTTTTTTCAACAAGGTAAAAGGGTCCAAGCTCTATCCCTTTATCAACAGCCTTACACATATCATAGATCGTAAGAGCTACAACCATTACGCATGTCAGCGCTTCCATTTCAACGCCCGTCTGTCCCTTGGTCCTCACTGTTGATGTAATATCCACAGTCTGCTTCTTATCGTGAAATGTATAGCCCACATCGATATGTGTAATCGAAAGAGGATGACAAAGCGGTATTACATCGTGTGTTCTCTTTGCCGCCATGATACCTGCTATTTTCGCGACAGTAAATATATCTCCTTTGGGACCCTGACCTTTTTTGATGAGTTCGTAGGTTGCCGGAGCCATCTTCACCTTTCCAGCCGCAATAGCCTCACGTTTTGTGTCCCTTTTCTCAGAAATATCAACCATCCGGGCGTTACCCTTACTGTCGATGTGCGTTAGCTTCGCCATAATCTACCTCCAGTACTAAAATACACATTTAAGCCTCTCATGTCAATGTACCCGGCTATAACTTCGTCCGAGTGCTTTTTGCGCCTGACTTTGTCAACTGCGGGGTCGTACAATCCTCAACGTAGCGCTGCTACGCTTCCGGTTGACAACCCCTTGTTTTCACGCCATGCATCAAAAATCATCTCGGCCCGATAAAACAAAAAATACCCCGTTTCGCTGGGATGTCAGAACCATTTCGTGAAAGCAAGGGTTTCGTAACAACATTCCCTTGCTTTCTATCTATCACTTTGTTAGCATAAAAAAACATTGGGCTGAGACATGGCATAAATACAAACGTTGTTGTTTGAAGCTAACAACCAGGAAACAGGGTATTTACAATGACCACCGAAGCCGACACATGCAGAAAGTACGTCCTTCCGAAGCTTTATGCCGCCGGGTGGGATGATGACCGAATCTGTGAGCAGCGTACGTTTACCGATGGGCGCATCATGGTCACAGGTACAAAGGTGTATCGTAAACCACAGAAGCGGGCTGACTATTTACTCCGGTATAAGCCAAGCTTCATGATCGCTGTCGTAGAAGCCAAAGCCTCCTATAGGAACCCTGGTGACGGCCTTCAACAGGCAAAGGAATACGCCCGGAGTCTTGACCTATCATTCGCATATTCCACGAATGGCCACGCCATCGTAGAGCATAGTTTTATCACCGGCAAAGAGACCAACCTCGAAACGTTCCCTTCGCCCGAAGAACTCTGGCAGCGATTACAAATCACTATCGATTTGCCGAGTCCAGATGATGCACAACGGCTTTTGTCACCAACGCTCCCGGTGCCCGGAAAACCGCCCCGCTACTACCAGGAGATTGCCATCAATCGGGTTATCCACGCCATTCTGCAAAAGCGCACACGAATTCTACTAAATATGGCTACCGGCACCGGCAAAACCGACGTGGCCTTTCATATTTGCTGGAAATTATGGAATACCTGGTGGAACCGCTCCGATAAACCGCATCAGAAACCCCGTATTCTTTTCCTCTCGGACCGCTCGATACTCGTAGACGATCCGAAAGATAAGCAGTTCGCACCCTTCGGTGACGCGCGATGGAAAATTCAGGGCGAGGCTATCAAGAGCCGTGAGATATATTTTGCAACATACCAATCAATCGCCAAGGATGAGCGGCGACCCGGTCTTTATCGTGAATACAGCCCAGATTTCTTTGATCTGATCATTATTGACGAGTGTCACCGGGGTAGCGCCCGCGATGAGAGCAATTGGCGGGAAATCCTGGAGTATTTCCATACCGCCTATCAGCTTGGCATGACGGCAACGCCTCTACGCGAGGAAAACCGTGATACCTACACCTATTTCGGAAACCCCGTGTATACCTACAGCCTGCGGCAGGGGATTGATGACGGTTTTCTTGCGCCTTACAGGGTCCATCGGATTTTGACCGATGTGGATGCAACGGGGTGGCGTCCTTCCAAGGGTGAACTTGATCGATATGGCCGGGAAATACCCGATGAAGAATACCAGACGCAGGACTTCGAGAAGGTCATTACCCTAAAAGCACGTACAAAAGCCATTGCCAAGAACATCACCGATTTCCTGCGCAAAAGAGACCCCTTTGCCAAGACGATTATCTTCTGCGTTGATCAGGAACATGCTGACGATATGCGCCAAGCTATTAACAACCTCTCCAAAGATCTTGTCAAACAAAACCCCGATTACGTTGTCCGTGTGGTTTCCGACGAAGGAGATATCGGTCGGGGATACTTGAGCCGCTTCCAGGAACTGGAGACGACGACGCCCGTTATCGTCACAACATCGAAGCTCCTTACCACCGGTGTCGATGTCCAGACGTGCAAAAATATCGTTATCGTCCGCGTTATCAATTCTATGACCGAGTTCAAACAGATCATTGGGCGTGGCACCCGCGTGCGCTCCGACTACGGCAAACTGTGGTTTTCTATTCTTGACTACACGGGCAGCGCCACCAGGCTTTTCGCCGACCCCGACTTTGATGGTGACCCCATTGATCCGCCCACAGAGACACGACTGGATATGGAGATTGGAATTCCCGAAGAGGACCACGAAACAGACGAGCAGATCACGGCATCCGGCAAGGTGGGTATCGATGAAGAAACTGCGGAAACGAAGCGGAAGTATTACGCGGATGGCGGTCGTGTCGAGATCGCGGCCCACGTGGTCTATGAGCTTGATGCCGACGGCAAACAACTCCGGGTTATTAAATTTTCCGACTATGCCGGAGATAAAGTCCGTGCCATGTATACGTCTGCTGCGCAGTTACAGTCTAAATGGAGTGATGCCGAGGAGCGCTCCGCCATACTTGATACCCTTGCCGAGCTGGGTATTACACCGGAACAACTTGCCGAGAATACCGGCCAGACCGATGCTGACCCCTTCGATCTGCTCTGTCATGTAGCCTTTAGTGCGCCGTTACGCACTCGCCGCGAAAGGGCCGAGCAACTCCGCAAAGGACGGGCCGATTTCTGGGATGATTTTAAGCCCGAAGCAAAACAGGTATTGAACGAAATTCTTGACAAGTACATCGAGCACGGAACTGCACAGTTCAAGATACCCGATATTCTGAAGGTGCAGCCCATATCGGACCACGGAAACGTGCTCGAAATAGCAGATAAATTCGGCAGCGCAGACCGGCTTCGCGCCGCTATCGTACGATTACAGGCCTTGCTTTATGCGGCCTGAAAAAGAATATTAAAAGGACATTATGAGCAACCAGAAAATAGAAAAAGCACCACAGACAAGCGCCCAGACTTTGGGCAGCCTCATCAAATCATGCCGCGACATTATGCGTAAAGACAAAGGTCTCACTACCGACCTCGACCGTCTGCCCATGATCACCTGGGTCATGTTTCTGAAATTCCTCGACGATATGGAGCAGATCAGGGAGGCAGAAGCTACTCTTGCGGGCAAACGCTTCCGGCCCGCCATTGAACCGCCTTACCGCTGGCGTGATTGGGCTTCCCGACCGGACGGCATCACGGGCGATGCCCTCATCGGCTTCATCAATAACGATGAAGCAACCCGTCCTGACGGCACAAAAGGGCCGGGGCTTTTCGCCTATCTCAGGTCGCTCCAAGGGGCAAACGGCGGCGACCGGCGCGACGTAATCCGCACGGTCTTTCAGGGCACGCTGAACCGTATGATTAACGGCTATTTGCTGCGTGATATCGTAAACAAGATTAACAATATCCATTTTACATCCTCTGAGGAAATCTTCACCCTTGGACACTTCTACGAATCTATGCTCAAGGAAATGCGTGACGCCGCCGGTGATAGCGGCGAGTTTTACACGCCTCGCGCCGTGGTCAAATTTATAGTCTCCGTTATCGATCCCCGTCCCGGCGAAACGGTTCTGGACCCTGCCTGCGGCACGGGCGGCTTTCTCGCGGAGGCCTTCGACCACCTCAAAACACAATGCAGAACCACAGAAGACCATCATCAACTACAACGGGAAAGCCTCTTCGGCATTGAAGCCAAACCATTGCCCTATCTGCTCTGCCAGATGAACCTTCTTTTGCACGGGCTGGAGTATCCCAATATCGACCCCCTCAATGCGTTGCGCTTCCCTCTGCGCGAGATAGGCGACAAAGACCGCGTGGATATTGTCATGACAAATCCGCCTTTCGGCGGCGAAGAAGAACGGGGCATTCTCGGCAATTTTCCCGAAGATAAGCAGACAACGGAAACAGCCCTGCTATTTCTGCAACTCATCATGCGAAAACTTCGCCGTCAGCCGAAACCGGGCAGGGCCGCAGTAGTCGTGCCCAATGGAGCACTCTTCGGCGATGGCATATGTGGCCGCATCAAGGGGGAATTGCTGAAGGACTTCAACCTCCATACAATCGTTCGGCTGCCCAATGGCGTCTTTGCACCTTATACGGGCATTCCCACAAATATCCTTTTCTTCGACAGGAACGGACCGACCAAAGAAGTCTGGTACTACGAACATCCTCTACCCAATGGCCGAAAGAACTATACCAAGACCCAACCGGTCCAGTTCGAGGAGTTTGAATCCTGCATTGATTGGTGGAAAGCCCGTGAAGAAAACGACCGTGTTTGGAAGGTTCCTGCCGCCGAACTGATTGCGGGGAATTTCAACCTCGACAGGAAAAACCCGCACGGCAAAGAAGACATCGCCCACCTGCCCCCTGAAGAACTTGTTGAAAGCATTTTGCAGAAAGAGATGAGGATTATGGAGATTATGGAGAATATAAAAGCCTTGCTGGGAAAGAACTTATGAAAGAGGATTGTGCAAAAATTGCACATACTGCCGAGGACGGCAAGGTTTACCAAACTGTTTTTTATAATCTGGACGCCATAATTTCTGTCGGCTACCTCATCAACGGGAGAAACCGATGAGCGCCACATGGCCGAAGGTGAAGTTTAGCGAATTTCTTAAACCCAATTCACGCCCCTACACTCTCGGTCCGGATGAGGACGCGAATCTGGTGGGTATGCGACTTTACGGCGCAGGACCATTCCACCGAGAGTTGAAGTCAGCAATGCGAATCGCTAAGAAAACTCATTTTGTGATCAAAACGGGCGATATCATTTATAATAAACTGTTTGCATGGAAGGGTACGTTTGGTATTGTACCTCCTGAGCTTGACGGTATGTTTGTCTCGGACAAATTCCCGACATACGAGCTAGACCGGACAAAGGTTGACCAGGAGTTTCTTGCTTGGTATTTTCGATGCAGATCATTATGGGAAGAGGCTCAAGGTATGTCTACTGGGTCAGCAGCCTTTTCGAAACTCACGTTGAACCCCCCGAAGTTTCTCTTGCTTACGATGCCGCTTCCACCCTTGCCTGAGCAATACAAAATAGTTATAAAAATCAAAGAATTATATAACAGCATTATGGAGGCTCATCGTCTGAGGAATCTGGCGATCAATGAAAGCAAGACTTGTTTGGAAACCTGTTTGCAGGAATTAATGAGCAAATTTGAACGGTTGGATCATTTCGAGAAAGTGATTACATTCAAGCCGCGTAGCGGGCCATCATTTATGACTACTACAACGGGCAATGGGATCCCTATCCTCATGCCATCTTCCGTTACGGGGTTTGGCGTAAATCCAAGAAAAATAGAATATCCAATGCATCCTGTAAAGGTGGGTGATAAGGACTCACTCCTTGCTGGCGACATTTTGATAGCAAGAGGAAACAAACGGGATCAGGTAGGGAATGCCGGTGTCGTGCCACCTGAGTGCGAAGGATGGACCTATGCAAACTTGCTCATGAGACTTCAGGTTGACAAAACAAAAGTCATTCCAGAGTTTTGCGTTTACTGGCTCAGGTCACCTCAAATTAGGAAAATAATCTATAACCAGATGTCCGGAACAAATCCGAACATACAAAAAATTAATCAACAAAAGATTCTGAGGCTGCCTTTTACAATTGGCATTCATTTGTCTGATCAACAGCGTATAGTAGACACGTTGAACGAACTGCAATCCTATACGGACGCCCTGAAACAGGTGCAGGCTGCAACTGCCGCCGAACTCGATGCGCTACTGCCATCGATCCTCGATAAAGCCTTCAAGGGTGAGCTGTGACCATATCCATTCAAGAGCTTGAGACCTGGTTTCAAGAACGCCCGAAATGGTTGCAGGATGCGGTGCGCCGAATCGTACAGAACGGAACCCTTTCCGAGCAGGATTGTGAAGAATTAATGGTCATCTGCATATCAGAGGCCCTCGGGGAGGATGTTGCATTCTCTGGCCTTCCCGCTCATGCCCTTGACGGACAAGATTCCGCGACCCCGCTTCGTCTTGAATCTGTTGGGGATGTGCAAGGCATCAATGCACTGTGTCCGAGTAAACCCTTGGAGTTCGGAAAGGCGAAGCTTTGTATTGTATACGGACGAAACGGAGCCGGCAAGTCAGGCTATGTACGACTCTTAAAACACGCTTGCGGCACAAGGCGTCCTGGCGAGTTGTTGACTAACATTTTTGTGACCGGCGAACAACCGCAGACAGCAAGCATCATTTTCACTGAGAACCCAGATACTGAGAACGCAGATACCAAGCCTTTGCGGTGGATCGGAAATCCGTTGTCGGAACTGCGAGGAGTGGATATCTACGACACGGCTTGCGGACTCGTATACGTAAATGAGGAAAATGAAGTAGTTTTTGAACCCTGGATTCTGCGCCTCTTCACAGAGTTGACAAATACCTGCGAGAATATGAGCAAGCGTCTCCAGAAACAAATCACTGCACAAGTGTCAAAGAAACCTGTCTTTCCCACTGATTTATCTTCGACAACTGCAGCCGTATGGTACTCTGGTCTCTCGGCACAAACGACCTCCGAAAATATTGACCGCAAAGCGACTTGGGCCTCTGAAAATGAATTAGCTTTGGCGGATATCAATAAACGCTTTTCTGAAATGAATCCAACAGCAAAGGCTGTCACCCTTCGACGACAAAAGAGTTTTGTTTTGGAGCTGGTTAAAGATTTAAAAAAGACCTACCAAAGCCTTTCAGACGAATATTGCATGGCTTATTTGCAGGCGAAAAAGGATGCGAAATCAAAAAGAAAGGCTGCGGAGGAGGACGCTCAGAAAGCATTTTCAAAAGCTCCTCTCTCAGGTATTGGTACTGAATCATGGCAAATGTTGTGGGATGCGGCGCGAAAGTATTCTGAGGATCAAGCCTACACGACGGTGAGTTTCCCGAATGTTTCGGAGGATGCCCGTTGTGTCCTATGCCAACAGACGTTGAATCAAGAAAGCCATGACCGCTTTGAAACATTTGAGAATTTTGTCAAAGGAGAACTGCTTAACCTCGCAGACAAAGCAGAGGAGCACTTTCAAACAATTACCACTTCGCTGCAAGGCGTTTTGACGCAAGATATACTTGCCGCGAAGATGGGGGCCGCAGGAATCATCGACGATGTCTACAAGGGAACGATCATAGGCTTCGTTGCCTCGCTTGGCAAACGGCGGGAAGAATGTCTTGCTGCTACGAAAATTGGCGAGGTAAGCCCGCTTCCGGTAAATACTATCGTTATTAGTCTCGTGCAATTCGCACGTTCCCTTTCAAAACAGGCCCGATCGTATGACGAGGACGCTAAGAAGCAGAATCGGCCTCAGCTTGAACAACAGGCCAAAGAACTCGCCGCCCGGAAGTGGTTGAGCCAGCAACGCGCTGCCATTGAAGAGGAAATTGAACGGCTGAGAATGATCAGTGTCCTCGAGGCGGCCGAACGCTCAACCAACACTCAGGCGCTGTCAAAACGTAAGTCAATCCTGGCAGATAAACTCGTCACGGAGGCATATGTTGAGCGCTTCAGAGATGAGCTCAAGAATCTGAAGGCGTCACACCTTGCGGTTGAGTTGGCAAAAACAAGAGCGGTGGTCGGGCGTGTCTATCACCGCATTTCATTGAAAAATGCTCAAACTGCCGCGAAGACCTCGGACATTCTCAGTGAAGGAGAATTCCGGATTCTCTCACTGGCCTCTTTCCTTGCCGACGCCGAGGGGCGTGGTGCTATCACCCCATTCGTTTTCGATGATCCTATATCTTCTCTTGATCAGGTCTACGAAGATACAGCCGCACAAAGGCTCGTTGAGTTAAGCAAGAAAAGACAGGTAATCGTGTTTACACATCGATTGTCGCTCATAAGCAGTTTGGAAAAACATGCCGAGAAATTGGGTATTGAATCTGAGATAGTCTGTTTGAGCCGCTACACCGTTGGTGAGATTACGGATTTGCCAATCGATCTCAAAAGAACGGACAGAGCAGCAAATACGCTGGCAAATGAACGTCTTGCAGCAGCAAAGAAGGCTTTTACGCTGGGGGATGTTGCCTATGAAAATGAAGCAAGAGGACTGTGTGGCGACATCTACATCCTACTTGAGCGTATTGTCGAGATTGATCTGCTCGCTGGAGTTGTGAAGCGCCACAATGCCGAGGTGAACACAAAGGGAAAGATACATCTTCTCGCCAAAATCACAGAAGATGACTGTAAATTCATAGATGACTACATGACCAAATACTCTGTGTACAGACATTCCCAGTCGGAGGAATCCCCGATCTCCTTGCCAAGGCCGGAAGAGATCGAGACAGACCTTATGGCAATCTCAGAATTCATAAAAACTCTTAAGGCGCGAGTCAAATGATAGGAAAACAGAACTCATGAACGGAAGAGGCAAGACACACCATGTCCGACTATGACTTTAGGACGTTATCTCCTATTGATTTCGAGATGTTGGTCCGTGACCTTCTTCAGGAGGAATTGGGCATACGGCTTGAGAGTTTTAAGGTCGGCAAAGATCAGGGGATTGATTTTCGATACTGCCCAAGCAAAGACAATACGGTCATCGTGCAGGCCAAGCGGTATGTCGATACTCCGTTCACAAAGCTCTGTCATATGTTGGAGCACAATGAGATGTCCAAGATTAGAAAGTTGTCCCCGTCACGATACGTTTTGGCGACGTCTTTGGGGCTGACCCCGCAACAAAAAGACGAGATCGTCACGTTGTGCCATCCTTATATTCTTACGCCTGGAGATGTGGTAGGACGCGAGGATCTGAATAATCTGTTGGCCCGTCACTCTAGAATAGAACGTCAGCATTTCAAACTCTGGATAACGAGCATCCCGGTTTTCGAGGAACTTTTACACAGCAAGATCAAAAACATTTCTCGTGAGGAATTAGAGACAATCAGAGAACATGCACGATACTATGTGCAGAACGACAGCTTTAGCCGCGCCCTGAAGATCCTTGAAGGTTTTAACGTCTGTATTATCGCAGGCATACCCGGAATAGGAAAGACCATTCTAGCGGAGATGTTAGCACTTCATTTCATCAATCTCGGTTACGATCTCGTAAGGGTCACGAGTGACATTTCAGAGGCGAGTACTTTGGACTATACGAATCAAAAACGTTTGTTCTACTACGACGATTTTCTGGGTCAAACATCGCTAATTGATAAGTTGAACAAGAATGAGGACCAGAGGTTATTGGATTTCATACACGCGTTACACCGATCGAAAGTGTCTAAGCTGGTGCTTACTACGAGAGAGTATATACTCAATCAGGCCAAAATGACCTATGAAAAACTTGCCCGTACTCAGTTCCGGCTTGAGACATGCATTATCGATCTATCTTCCTATACTCGGAGAATAAGATCCCAAATCCTCTATAATCACTTGTATTACTCGAACCTTTCCGACCTGTTCAAACGCGACATCTTGCGAAGCGCCCAGTATCTGGAGGTCATAGATCATGAAAACTATAATCCTAGAATCATCCATTTTATGACGGATCCGCTGAGGATCGGAGCCGTGCAACCCAATAGGTACTGGGACGCGTTCTGTTCGAATTTGAATAACCCTGTCACTATATGGGAACACGCTTTTGAACAACAGATTTCGCAGGAGTCCAGAAATCTTCTGCTCGTCCTGGCAACTTTACCGTGGGAGGTTTTTCGTGAGGACGCTAAAAAAGCTTTTGAAACCTTTAATGGAGACCAAGCAAGATCAAGTGGGCGTCATACTAATAGTCTTGATTTTGAGAACGCATTGCGGGAATTGGAGGGTAATTTTGTCTCTACAAGCAAGTCGAGAGACCGCATTCTTCTCAGCTTTCATAACCCGTCGATTCGAGATTTTGTGTTCCGCTACATCATCCTGCACCCGGAATTTTTGCGAATACTTGTAGATTGTTCTGCATTCCACGAACAGCGTTCCTGGTTATGGGCCGCATTCCATGCGAACCAACGGAGATTGCAGTCCGTGATCAGACCGGAAGCTATTGCACTCGACACGCTTCATGACGCCGGAGACGAGATGTTTCTTCCTTCGTGCCGCATTGTCAATTATAGGGACAGTGATGCGTCGACCTACAAGAAATCTTGGCTGATGTCTTTTGAAGAAAAAGCCATACTCATTGCCGATGTAGCTGGAACTATTAAGACTATTGATACAATGGACGTGTTCGACAGGGCGATAGCGGCAATCGATGTACGACTAAGAAGTAATCAAGTACGTCAAGAGAACCTAGCCCATCTCCTTAAACAAGCAAAGTTATCAAAACTACTTGATGTTGGAAAACACGCCGTGTTCTTAGAACTTACGAAAGAATATCTTAAGACAGGCATGACATGGCTCGGCGAATACAGGGCGTTCTGCGAGTTTGCAGAATTGTTTCCTGAGTTGATAACGGATGGCGACTTGATAGTGGTCAAAGAAAGTTTCAGGGGCTTAACTGATGATCCTTCGTTCGGCGATGACTCCGATCCAGATACACTGCGAGCTGACGCAGAAGAATTGAAACTATTAGGGGGCAAACTTAACGTCGACGTGGATCAGGATGTCAGGCGTCTGGAGGAAAGAGCAGAACAGATCGAAGAAGAAGCATTGGAAACAGATGAAGACGATTACGATACTCGAAAATCTGTGAAAGATTACGAATATTGCAGTGACGCAGAGATTAGATCGATGTTTGCAACTATTTGAAGCAATGGAACTGCATGGGACAGTTATGAGCCCTGGACTTTCCTTTTTAGGTAGTTTGTAGCAGTGGCCAAATCTTAAATCACTCGCTGACCATATGGGTGGTCTTTCCGAGAGCGCAATCCCCTAAGAGAGACAAATCACACTGATGACAAAAACAAACAAGACGGACGGAAATAGCCGAAGAATGACCCAGGACAAACGTGGTGTCTTTTGGGGCTATTCCGGATACTCAGTGTTCTCTCGGGCCGGGATGATTTTTGATGCATGACGCGGCGACAAGGACGAGCGCACCGGAGGCGTAGCAGCGCTACGTTGAGGATGCGACGAGTTCGCAGGCAACAAAGTCAGGCGCAAAAAGCGCCCGCCACAGCATCCTCATCCGCCGATGCCCTGCAACGACCTCTGACACTTCCGTATCTGCCCCATTTCATGCTTCTTCTCCGGCTTCACCCTGACAACCTCTTTCACAAAAGCTCTTATCTCATCATCGCTTTGTCCGCCCCGAAGTAATGCCTTCACATTATACTCAGTATCGGAGAAGAGGCATGGCCGGATCATACCGCCGGAGGTAAGTCTTATTCTATTACACTCACTACATATATGGGTTGATACAGGGCTGATGAAACCGATCTTGCCGGAACCACCGGCGATGTCAAACATCCGTGCGGGACCCCTTTCCTGATTTAACGTAGGCGTCAAATCAAAGGCTGTCCTTATCGTATCCTCTATTTGTCTCGACGTAATTATATCCTTACTGTTCCACAATGTCGAATCGCCGAAGGGCATAAACTCAATGAATCGTACATGGTGGTTCCATTTCTTTGCCGCTTTCACGAATTGCAGGATTTCGTCATCGTTAAAACCCTTTATAATGACCGTATTAATTTTAATGGGGTCAAGGCCCGCATCGACAGCCTTTTCGATACCCCTGATAACATCATCGAAGGCATCCACACCTGTAATGTGAGCAAACCGGTCTTTCTTCATTGTATCGAGGCTGATATTGATTCTTCTGAGCCCCGCTTCTTTCAGTTCCTCAATCTTGTCCCCGAGAAACACACCGTTGGTAGTCAGACTTACATCTTCAATTCCTTCAATGCTGTTTATCTCTCCCAAAAGATAACCAATGCCTTTTCTCACGAGGGGTTCGCCACCGGTCAACCGGACTTTTTTTACGCCAAGCCGGGCGGTAATCCTGATAAAACGAAGTATCTCTTCATAGGAAAGTATTTCAGCGTGGGGAATAAAACCGAAGGAACCATCGACACAGTATTTACAATGCAAATTGCACCTGTCAGTCACCGAGACCCGTATGTAGTTAATCACTCTGTCAAATGTGTCAATAAGTTTACTCATGCTTATTTATCCTCAAACTCCTACTAACCATATATGTCATATCGTTGTCGCATTATTCTGGATTCCCGACGGAACCTGCCCTCGAATGTTTTTATCGGTGGCGGGAATGACAACATACAAACTCTCTATCCTTATACCATTCACAATTTCCTATTCACGATTTACGGCCTTTTTGCCCTCTGTTCTTTTCGTTTTCTGTCTTCCGTTTTACGATTCACGGCTTCTCAGCCTCACTTCTTTAATATAGGTGATAACACAGCATATGTCAAAAACATTACCTGAGACAATTGCTTCTTGTTTAAACTTCACAAAACGTGTATTATTAAAGAAAACATAAGGATATATGAATGAAACGGGTCTTGTTGGTCGATTTTGAAAATATACAGAAACTTGATTTTGAAAATATAGATACGACAAATACGGAAATATTGATCTTCGTCGGAAGATCGCAAAGCAAAATACCTTTTCAGCTCGTAGAAAAGGCGCAGGCTTTCGGTGAGCGCCTTAAATGGCTTAAAATAGCCGGCGACGGCAAAAACAACCTTGATTTTCATCTCGCATTTGAGATGGGCCGCCTCTGTGAACGGTTGAGAAACGACGTTGAACTGATCATCCTATCAAAAGACAGCGGGTATGATTCGCTCATCAAATATGTAAATGATTTTGGTGTCCATACACGAAGGATCGCAAATCCTGCCGAGTTAGCCGACAGCACAAAGCAGCTTCCCACATCAAATTTTACCAGTAATATTGTTGCCAATCTCAACAAGATCAATAATCAGAAGCGTCCACGTACCCGAATAACATTAAAAAAACATATTGAATCATTACTCAGGGACAAAGTAAATTCCGCTGAAATTGATTTGATTATCGAAGAAATGTTTATTAAAGGACTTATGACGCTGACAAATAATCGTCTGAAATATAACATTGATTCTGAACCAAAAGACCTGCCAACTCCACAGGAATAAGGCATAAAAGAGGCTCTTCACCGCGCCCTTTTTAATCACCCATCTTTATCAGGACGAGAGGCCTTTCCCAATCGAAGAGAAGTCCCTTTTCTTCGGATGTAATGACCTTCATGTGCTCCGGTTTAAGGTCACCGAGGATTGCCATTCCATTTTTTATTTCACCGGGAAGAATATGTGCTTCAATGAGTTTTTTGAATTTCTCCTCATCGGGTAACCAGATCAGGATCGTATTTTTTTCTTTTTTTATTCTGGCCCATACATAAACAACATCAGCAACGGTTTTTTCTTGCGTTTCTTTTGTACTGGCAAATGACCAATTACCCGATTTTCGAATAAAGACCTCACCAGATTGGTATTTTAACTCTTTATCACTTTCAATCCAGGCAAGCTGAAGAATTCCTTCGTGCTCATTTTTTACTTGCAGCACACAATAGCCACCATTGGGGCTGTACCATACACCATTCCACCCCTTTGCATCAACAAGAACCGGCACTTCGCCAACGGGCGCCTTGCTGGCAATAATACTGCATCCACATACAGTCAAAAGAATAATGATGACACAGATGTTGCTTCGCTTCATAACAACCCCCTACTGTAGAGACACACAATAGTTCACTTACATCCTTTTCCGCTCTGTTATATCCCGCAAATAAATAAGCGAGGCCCCTTCCCCTTTATAGGTGATAGGCGTGGCAGACACTTCAATATACACGACATCGCCATCCTTTTTGATGCCCTTGAATTCATATCGCGAAGGAACATCTTCTCCCCTCTGTCTCATACCATTAATTTTAACAACTCTTTCCCGATCATCAGGGTGTAGTATAAGAGAAATATGCTTCCCCAATATTTCGTCTGCATTTTTAAAGCCAAACATTTCAACAAACTTTCTGTTTACATAAAGATAGCTATCGCCTTTTAAAATTGTTACCCCATCATTTGAGCTCTCAATGGCAATACGGTAACGCTCTTCAGACTCTTTGAGCTGGTTTTCGGCACATTTCCTTGCCGTAACATCGCGCCCTATTAAGAGCACTGTGGCTTTCTCTTTCTGCATAAAGGCCGTGCCGATCCATTCAGCATAGACATCCGTTCCATCTCTCCGGTTCATTCTAATCGCAATAGGACCGCTTGAGCCGCCGGTTTGTTCTATTCCTTTGATGCACTCGGCCAAGATATCTTTATCTTCAGGATTTACAAAGTCTCCTGCCCATTTTCCGATAACCTCCCGTGGATGTGTCACACCAAAGAGTTCAAAGGCTGCTTTGTTCCCAAAAATAATTCTGCCTTCGTTGAGTGTTAAAACAGCATCAGGAGAAATTTCAATCAGGTGGCGGTATCGTTTTTCGCTCTCCAAGAGCGCTTCCTGAGCACGTTTCCGTTCCGTAATGTCTTCAACAATGGAGATGACCCTGCTGATTTTTCCTTTTTCATTTTTCAGAGGCATTGAGTTTACGCTTCCATACACAAAGGCGCCATCTTTTCTTACCATTATAAATTCTTTATTGTAGGAAGAACCCTTCTTTATAACCTCTTTGAATGTTTCATATGCCCTTGAAAGGTGTTCCGGGTGGAACAGCTCCGTGATGGACCAGCCTATGACCTCCTCACGTGTATACCCAAGCATCTCCTCAATTCTCCCGTTACAATCAAGGATAATTCCTTTATTATCAACAACCGCAATGAGGTTTGCCGCTGTCTCAAAAATAGTACGGTAGTTTTCTTCGTTTGTTTTCAATGCTCACCGCCCTCTATCGGTTCCTGGTTTAAGGTATCTAATCCCGGCATCATACACCCTTCAGGCAGCACATTTTCCCCTATCTGATAGAATAAACTATTAAACTCTTATTTTATATATACCACATTCAACTTTATTTTTTAAAATTATTATAATTCTGTCTTGACTTTAAAAAAATAGGACAGGATAAACTGCGGGACAAAGGACGAAAATACAAAACATTGTTGAGGAATAAAACCCTTAGTGAGTTCACGAACGAGAGGGGAAGGCTCCGACGGCTTTTGCCGTTGGAGGGGGCGACGTGAGCCCCACTAATTGCAAGGGATTATTTTATCTCAATATCCAGTAAATTGAAGCAAAACAAACAATAAGAAATACCGCAAGAACAGGGGCAACTATTTCCCATTCCCAGCGGTTTTCTTTGACGATCTCTTTCCAGTTACAGCTTGTACAATATAATATTTTTCGTCCTGCAAATTTAAGAAACCATTCAATGGGACGATCTTTTATATTTCGTTTTACCTGCTCATTGCACAAAGGACACGTTATTGTCGTCAAGGCTGTCCTTAAATACAGCGGACCTATCACTGTTGATACCCTGTTGGGCGTAAACTTCATATCATCAATAACAGTATGATCGGCAAAAAAATCGAGGTTTTTGAGACCACGGTGCTGCTCATCAACAGATACCCGAAGGCTTACTCTCTGGGCTTTAGACATACTCTTTTCCTCCATTGACACCCCCCGAAACGTATTTCAATGCCAAATAAGA
>PNOF01000002.1 GCA_013824645.1 Syntrophus sp. (in: bacteria)
TCTTTAATGAGATACGCTTCACGAGATACGAGACACAAAATATGATACATGACAAGTGACACAGTTGAAGGATCAACTTTACAGGAGATGAAGAACTTGTCCGTATTGATACACGAAGCAACAGTGATGTAATAACTCTCTATAAAGGACTCACCCCCGGATAAATTAGATATTTCAATCAGTACCCCTTAGATTCGCTGAAAAGAGCCTATATTGGAGTTGCAGGTGCAAATGAACGCAGATACTGTCTTTAAGCTCAAGCCCGGGATCTGTATTGCCAGTGCACACATTGTGCCCAGGGTCTGCCATTTCCCATCTCCCATCTCTTCCAACTTCTTCCCCGTGTACCTGCTGGTTACAGGTCCTTGAAACGAATACAAATTAATATAACAAAAATAACGAAATAGTGTATTATCTTAAATAAGTAGCTAAGGCACGTAAAATGAATGATGCGGATAAAACAAGAGAACAATTAGTTAATGAATTAACAGAAATGCGTCGGCTCATTACCAAGCTGGAAAAATCAGAAATAAGGCGTGAGCAGATAGAAAAGGCCCTGAAGGAGAGTGAGGAACGTTACAAAAGGCTTTTTGAATCAGTAACAGACTATGTTTATACCGTTAAAGTTGAAGATGGCCGCCCGGTCTCGACAACCCATGGAATAGCCTGCCAGAAAGTGACCGGCTACACGGCTGAAGAATACATGTCTGACACAGAACTATGGTATAGGATGATTCATGGGGCAGATCAAGGAATTGTGATAGAACAGGTTAACAGAATATTTACCGGTGAGCACATATCGACCGTTGAACATCAAATCATTCACAAAGATGGCTCAACCCGCTGGATCAGCAATACACCTGTTCCTCATTATGACGAAAATGGCCGTCTTATAGCCTACGATGGTATTATTACCGACATTACCAAACGCAAAAAGATCGAAGAGGAACGAGAAAAACTTATTCTTGAACTCAAAGATGCGATTTCAAAAATCAGGACTTTGAAAGGGCTCCTTCCGATATGCTCTTCCTGCAAGAAGATACGCAATGATGCAGGTTATTGGGAACAGATGGAAGTCTATGTAAGGGACCACTCCGAGGCAGACTTCACTCATGGTATCTGTCCTGAATGTGCAAAAAAACTGTATCCTGAGTTTTATAAAGAGAAGAAATAAAACATTTCAACTCCTCAACAAACAATTTACCGCCTATCCGGTGAGTTGGAGAATTACGGCAACAAGAACGACTGGAATAGTAACTGTGGTACTTGCCATACTACCGGCTACCGCATCCCTGAAGCGGACAAAAGGTTACACCGGCAGGACCCTTAAAGATGAGTGGAATGAATTGAGTGCTGGCTGCGAGGCATGCCACGGCCAATATGGGACCTCCTAATTACTACGAACAGTCTTCCAAGAGGGTATATCAGATAGATCTCTCCCATCCCTGTCCGAAATCGGCAAGGGGCCTGATACTGCATACCTCGAAGGTTATTGCTGCATAGATCATTTTCGCGGCGGCTTCTCCAGCCTTTTCGGCAAGCTGTTTTTTCATCAGGTCGACTTTTTTTCCCGATGTCTGGCATTCAATCATTTTAAGATATATCCTTATCCCTTTCCATTGGGGAAGAGCATTACCGGGTTCCATGATCAAGTAGCAGGCGTTAGGATTTTCCTGGAGATTTGTAAAGGTCCTGTTCTTCGACAGCGCCATGACAATTGTCTTTTCATCAACCATGCGGGGTGATCCGAAATATGCCGAGTTCACTTGTCCTTCTTTACTGGCGGTACTGAGTGTGCCGAGACGGGGTTGTTTATTAAAATATTCCATTAAACCTGTAGACATAATTTATCCCTCCCTGGTTTATTTGTATTGAATTATTATAACAAAATTGTCGGGAAGAATGAAAAAATATATGCAGTATCTTTCTTGACAGTTTTTCAAACTGCGTGCTATAAATTCTCATATATTACATCTTAAAAGAGGCGAACCTTGTTAGAAAAAAACAAGCATTTACATGTCCACAATTTAAAGTGGCTATTCATTTGGGAGATGTGGATGAGAAAAGATATAAAAAGGCTGAGTTCATTTCTCGTGCTTCTTTTTGTCTGTATTTGTATTTATCCTTTTTCATCGTATGCAGAGAGCCAGAAAATTTTTTTTTGGCGGGTCCAGACAAAAAACAGTACCGTTTATCTTCTCGGTTCAATACATCTTTTAAAGCGGGATGTATATCCTTTGAGCAGGATAATTGAGAACTCTTATGATAAGTCGGATTTTCTTGCAGTAGAGGCCGATATTGCTGATATCGGCAATATCGATATGACACAGGTCCTCAATAATGCCATCTATCAGGGTGATGATTCTATTGAAAAACATATTTCAAGAGATGCCCTTGCAGTGGTTCAGAAAGAAGCCGGGAGGCTCGGTTTGCCCTTCGAGCTTATCAAAATACAGAAACCGTGGCTCCTGGCGCTGACCATGCAGTCGCTGGAGTTGATGAAGGCAGGCTACGACCCCGAGTACGGTATTGACAAGTATTTCCTTAACAAGGCACAGGGGAAGAAAAAGATTTTTGAACTTGAGAGCTTTGACTACCAGATCAACCTTCTCTCAGGGTTTTCCGATACAGAACAGGAATTGTTTCTTCTCTATGCATTGAAGGATTTAGATGTCCTTACTCGCGAAGTAGATAAGCTGATAGGGGCATGGAAGACAGGAAACGTTCGTGTCATGGAGACCCTTGCCACCAAATCTATCGTTGATGAAAGCAGGTTTTATCCTATATATGAGAAATTGATTATAGCAAGGAATAGAAATATGGTTTCCAGGATTGAAAATTACCTGCAATCCAGAGGGACATATTTTGTTGTCGTGGGAGCAGCACACTTAGTAGGCAAAAACGGGATTATTCAACTCTTGAAAAATAAGGGTTATTCTGTAGAGCAACTGTAGATGTTGGTGCTTGGTATTGTTCTTCCGGGTCGGGGAGGATTTCAATGATCTGTTGGTACTCATTCATAACTTTTCTGGTAAAGGCTGTCGTTTTCGCGCCATTGTCGGGATCGGTTTTTTTTACTTTGGAGGGCCCTGCGTTATAAGCATGGAGTGCCGAGACAATGTTGTCGAACATTCCATGGAGTTTTGAAAGGTAGCTCACACCGATCTTGATATTCTTTTCCGGTTCGTGTAGGCATTTCGCTCCTTTGATCTCAACGCCGGATTCGCGGGCAATGATTTTCGCCGAAGATGGTTTTATCTGCATGAGGCCCCTGGCGCCCCGTCTCGATATCGCTTCATTTTTAAAATTGCTTTCTACTTTCATGACAGCCAGGATAAGACGGTAGTCGATATCATATTCCTGTGATTCTTTATAAATGCTGTTGGCTATAGCTTTCATTTTTTCATCAGAAGTATTGACCTTTTTCTCTTTCATGTACTGCACAGTTTTTGATATGATTGTCTCTTTTTCGGAGTTGTCCTCAATGATTTTACCGGTAAAGGAAAAAGTTGTTGATATACATGCCAAGGATAATAAAATGGCCACCGGAAAAATCATATAGTGCTTTTTGGTTGTCATGGTTTGAGCGTATTGTATAGCCTCCGATAAATAATGTCAACCAAAAAAATGTTTATGAGGATGTAACCTATTGAAAACAAATACATTTAAAGCTATTAGATATTGACAATAACAAAGCCATCTGTTAAGGATGTTATATGAAAAGGCCCTTAATGTTTAAAGGGGATTTGTCGACGACTGCTATGGGGATTATGCCTCACGTGGATGTGGATAGCGCTCTCGAACTTGCCATGACGATGGACATTCCTTTCTGGCCGCAACTTCCAAGGCTCTCCTATTATGAGGATATGTATGTGCAGGCACTTGAAAAATTTCCCGGCGCCATCATCGATGCTGAGCGTTCAAGCGTCCATATTGATACGCAATCTTTTTTTGATGAATTGCCGCAGTATTTCGAGCATGAAGATGACTTTGAGTACTTTGCGCTTTCCAGACGTTTTTCTTCTGTCTACAGAGCATTTCTTGAAAAGGATCTTTCCCTGTTTAGGTCGGTAAGGGGACAGACAATCAGTCCTGTAAGTCTTACCTTGAAAATAGTAGATGAGAATGGCAGACCAATAGTTTATAATGATGAAATACGTGCTTTTGCCTTTGCTTTTATACAGAAGAAGGTGAATATCCAGTACAGAGAACTGCTGAAAAAGAATGAAAGGTCCTTTGTGTGGGTTGACGATCCCGGCCTCGAATTTATTTTTAATGCCATGTGCGGTTACGATAATATAAAGGCAAAGAAGGAGCTGACTGAGTTTTTTGACGGTATTGAAGGGGTGCGGGGTCTTCATCTTTGCGGGAGGCCGGACTGGGACTTCCTTTTGACGCTCAATATTGAGATTCTCTCATTTAACGCCTATGCTTTTGGTGATACATTTGTTACCTATGATACTGTGAAGAAATTTTTGGAAGAGGGAGGGATTATTAGCTGGGGTATCGTCCCGACCTATTATGAAGAGTTTACCGGAGAGGATCTACGGAGCCTTGCAAAAAGACTTGAAGATATGTGGGGGGTATTACAAAAAAAGGGGTTGGATATGGAAGTTATTGTGAATAATAGTTTGCTTGCGCCTGCCACGTGTAATCTTATGAATGTTGATAAGACTGCAACGGTTGAGAAATCCTTCCGGCTTCTCAACGAGCTTTCATATTTCTTAAAAGAAAGGTATCTGACATGAAGATAATCCATGTTGTCTGCAAACGTGCTAAAGAAGACGCAATAGATATAGCGGGAGAGCTTATCAAAACATTCGGAGCATCTCTTAATATTGTTCTCGAAGAGGAGACGGCACGGAAACTTGGTTACGACAAAACATTCGAGATGGAGCATGTCGGTGAAGGCGCCGATCTTATTATCGTCCTTGGTGGTGACGGGACACTCTTAAGCGTATCGAGGCACGGCAAGAGAAAAGAAGTACCGATCCTCGGGGTCAATCTCGGTGGACTTGGATTTTTGACGGAGACATCTGTAGAAGAGCTTCCCGCAACGCTTACAAAGGTGCTTGGGGGTGATTTTGGTATTTCAAAGAGGATTATGATTGATGTAAGGGTGAAGCGGGATAATGACATAATATTTGAAATTACTGTTCTCAATGATGCTGTTATCACAAAAGATGCCCTTGCGCGAATCATCGATATCGAGACCTATGTGGACAATGAATACCTCACAACATTTAAAGCGGATGGCCTTATATTTTCTACCCCGACAGGGTCAACAGGATACTCAGCGTCGGCGGGCGGCCCCCTTCTATATCCGTCACTTCCGAACATCATTGTGACGCCTATCTGTCCGCATACGCTGACCAATCGACCTATTATATTGCAGGAAGACGCTGAAGTGAGGGCTCAGTTGAAATCAAAAGGGGAAAAGGTTGTCTTAACCCTTGACGGGCAGATCGGTTTTCCCCTTGAGTTTGACGATGAGGTGATGATCAAAAAGTCAGCTCATGTGGTTAACCTCATTTCTTCATCATCAAGAGGATATTTTGAGATATTGAGGACAAAACTCAAATGGGGTGAACGATAGGAATGCTTACCTATCTCAGTGTAAAAGGTTTTGCCATTATCGATGAACTGAGGGTTGAGTTCGGAGAAGGATTCAATGTGATTACAGGCGAAACCGGGGCAGGGAAATCGATCATTATTAACGCACTATCGACGCTCATGAATGCGAAAGTGTCTCCCGATGTAGTTCGAAGCAGTGCCTCTCAGGCTGAAGTTACAGGCCATTTTATAAGCAATAATGATGAATATATCCTCAAGCGTATTGTCAGCAACACGGGGCGTTCAAGGGCATTTTCCAACGACGAGCCGGTTGTGCTTGCAAAACTTGAATCGCTTGGTGGCATGCTGATCAGTATTTATGGCCAGAACGACTTCCAGCATTTGCTTGATAAGGAAAATTATACTGCTATTATTGATAGTCTCCTTTCATTGACTGATGATCGGGAAGCCCTTGCGGAGAAGGTTGATGCTTTTAAGAAGGTCAGCGCAGAACTGGATCAGAAAAAGAGAGAAGTTGAGGGTAGGGGAAGAGAAGTGGAGCTTCTCGAGTTTCAGGTTGATGAAATAGAGAAAAGGAATATTAGCGAAGGTGAGGAAGAAACTATCCGCGAGAGGCTCAAGATCTTGAAAAATGCTGAAAAGATACGCAGTGTCCTTACGGAAATAGGAGAAGGTCTCCGGGGTGGCGACAATTCCGTACAGACAGTGTTTAAGCGGTCTATCGGTTTACTCAAATCTTTTAGTACTATTGAAGTAATGGAGTCCATGAGGAAAAAGATTGAATCTGTTTCTTTCGATGTAGAAGATATTTTGCTGGAGATGAGAAGTGCAGAAAAAACACTCCTTTTTGATGCGGAAGAGATGGAAACGCTGGAAGAACGGCTTACAGATATTTTCAAATTGAAGGATAAATATGGCAAGACATGTGAAGAAATAATGAGTTATGCCCGGTCTGCGCGAGAAAAACTCGAGTATTTGAATGGTCTTTCAACGAATATCGGGGAGATGGAAAAAGAAAAGAGCATTCTTGAAAACAAAGTGAAGGAAGATGCTGATCAGCTTTCCCGGAAAAGAAAAAAAGGATCCCTGGGCATTGAAAGGGCTATCATTCATGAACTCGAATTTCTTTCCATGAAAGGGCTCCAATTCAATATAGCGATTACAGAGAAAGGGTTTATTGACAGGGATGGAGCGGATGACATCGAACTCATGATTTCAACAAATCCGGGGGAACCATTGAAGCCTTTGAGAAAAGTGGCGTCCGGAGGAGAGCTGTCGAGAATTATGCTGGCCATCAAAAAGGTGATTGGCGGCGAAGAGGAAAAAACACTGATTTTTGATGAAGTGGATGCCGGCATTGGCGGGAAAGTTGCCGATATGGTAGGCAAAAGATTACAGGAACTTGCCCGGAAGCACCAGGTCATCTGTATTACCCATCTGCCGCAGATTGCCGCATATGGCGACCACCATTTTCTTGTTGAAAAAGAATCCAAAAAAGGGCAAACAAAAACAGGTATCAGGGAACTTTCAGGAGATCATCGGGTACAGGAGATTGCCCGGATGATGGGTGGGGAAACCATTACGGAAAAAACATTAGAAAGAGCAGAGGAGATGCTTCGAAATGATTAGAAAGGCATATATCGAAGATGTAAAGAAGATCCATAGTCTCATCAACCTTTCCTCATCGAATGGTGAGATGCTCCCGAGGCCCCTCGGTGAACTCTACGATAATTTGCGGGATTATTTTGTCTATGTGGAGAATGGGAGGATAATCGGTACGGGCGGCCTCCATATTTGTTGGGAGGACCTCGCAGAGATACGTTCTCTCTGTGTGGCAGAATCATCGAGAAAGAAAGGGGTTGGCCGTATGCTCGTCGATGCCTGCATTGAAGAGGCCCGGCAATTCAGCATTGGGAAACTCTTTCTTTTGACCTATAAGGTAGATTTTTTCGTGAAATGTGGGTTTCATGTTACTGATAAGAAGGTATTTCCTCAGAAGATATGGTCCGACTGTATACGATGCCCCAAATTCCCTGAATGTGATGAAATTGCAATGATTAAAGAAATATAGGTGATAGGTGATAATCAGAATACCGGTAAGTGCGAATCGTAAATCGTAAATCGGGAAGGGTACAGAGTTAAGGGGTGTAAGCATGGATCTCACAATAATTAAAGATAAAATGAGCAGTCGATTTGATAGTTTTGAGCTTTTTTACCTGAAAGAAAGAAGTAAAAAATTTGAAAGCAAAGAAAGAGAAATCTGCGGCATAGAATTTAAGGAAGAAGAAGGTATTGCGCTCCGGGCCATAGAAGACCATAAAATGGTTTTTGCTTATACTTATGACCATGAAAATGCCTACGAAGCCCTTTTACAGAATGCGACATCGCTGTTATCAATCACAGAAAGGGATACTGACAGGTTTTTCCCGGGGCAGTATAGCAATTATCCGGTTCTTTCCTTGTATGATAATGAAGGATTAATAGTTGATGACATACAAAAAACCGCACTCCTTATTGACATGGAGACAAGCATCAGGGACTATGATAAAAGGATTGTTACGGTTCGGAATTGTGAGTTACAGGAGATAGAATATGAAAATAGGATCGAAAATTCCAATGGGCTGACAGTAGAAGGAAAAAAGACCATTTATCTCCTCTCTGCTCTTTGTGTCGCAAAAGATGAAGATGAAGTCTCCTGGTACGACTGGTCATGGGCAAATAGTTTGAACAAGCTTGAGGGAAAAGAGCTTGGAAGACGAATTGCGGCAAAAACTATTTCGTTCCTTTCCGGGAAACAGATTGATACAGGTGTGTATCGTGGGATTCTGGCGCCTCAGGCTGCATGTGATATACTGGGCATTCTTTCAGAGTCATTTCTTTCCGAAAATCTCTTCAAAAAGAAAACAAAACTCAAGGCAAAAGAAGGTTCAAGATGTTTCTCGGAGGCTTTAACGATTATTGATTCCGGCAATATGGGGATAGACGCCTTTCCGTTTGATAGTGAAGGCGTGCCATCAAAAGAGAACCTTGTCGTAAATAACGGGTATTTTGAAACGTTCCTCTATGATTCCTACTACGGACGCAAGTTTAGTATCAATTCAACAGGAAACAGTGTGCGGTCGGGCATTAAGGACATGCCCAAGTGTGGTCCGAGGGGTACCTTTATCAGCCAGGGCGAACGGGATATCATGGATATTTTCACAAAAGGGATTATTATCGAAGAGCTTATGGGCACTCATACCGCGAACCCGATCACAGGCGACTTTTCCCTTGGCGCTATAGGACATTTGTGCAAAGGCGACGAAAGGATACCCTTTCAGGGGGTAATCTTTTCGGGGAATGTTTTTGAATTACTCCAGAATGTTAAAGAAGTAGGCAATGACCTGAAGTTTTACGGGGTTTTCGGCTCACCTTCTCTTTATATAGAAGGTCTAAAAATAAGTGGAAAATAGTAAATTTAATATTCATTGAAATATATTGAGAAAATTATCAAAATAACTTGACAGGACATTGTTTTTACTGTAATTGTTATGTGTTCAGTGGTTGAACATATCAAAAAATCGTTATTACCCTTCTCCCGGCAGTAACTGCCTGATGGCGGTAGCCTATCCCAAAATAGCCCATGAACGAAGCTCAATTTAAAACCCTCAGGCAATTATCAGTAGAAGGCACCGTTTCGCAACGGGACCTTTCTAAAAAGGTAGGATTGAGTCTTGGCAGCGTAAATTATATTATGAAAGAACTCATCAAAAAGGGATATGTCAAGACTCAACGGTTCAAGAATTCAAGCAATAAAGCCGCCTACATCTATGCTCTCACTCCGCATGGGATAAACGCACGTATTCAACAAACGCAGATATTCCTGGAACAAAAAGTTGTGGAATATGAAAGGTTAAAACGTGAAATAGATGAACTAAAAAATGAGTATGAAAGCCAGGAAAGGCCACGATAATTTGAAGTTGCAGACTGTAACAATAGAGCAAGAATAAGATGGATAGACAGGATAACTGGACAACCATCATCAGGCCGGTCAGCGGCTGGCTCAATTTCAATTTGGCGGAGCTTTGGCGCTACCGGGACCTGATTGTGCTCTTTGTTAGGCGGGATTTTGTGGCCATCTACAAGCAGACCATCCTGGGGCCTCTATGGTTCCTGTTGCAACCACTGTTTTCCACGTTAGTGTTCACCGTTATTTTCGGCAAGATCGCCAATATTCCCACCGATGGCATGCCACCCATGCTGTTTTACATGGCTGGAATTGTGGCGTGGAATTACTTTGCCACCTGTCTTACCTCGACGTCCAATACATTTGTTGCCAATGCTGGCATTTTTGGCAAAGTCTATTTCCCTCGATTGACCGTGCCCGTGTCTGTTGTCATTGTGGGCCTTCTGACGTTTGCGATTCAGTTATTTCTGTTCATCGGATTTTTTTTCTACTTTTATCTGCGCGGAGCACCACTGCAGCCATCCCTCTGGATACTCGCCATGCCATTGCTTGTCGTGCAGATGGGTATTCTCGGTCTGGGCATGGGAATACTTGTGTCTTCCCTTACCACCAAATACCGCGATCTTTCATTCGCAGTCGGGTTTGGAACACAGCTCGGGATGTACGCCACACCGATAGTCTACCCCATGTCGCAAATACCTGAACGGTGGCAGTGGTTGTATGCCATCAATCCGATGGCGAGCATAGTGGAAACCTTTCGTTTTGCCTTTCTGGGCTCTGGTTCAGTCAATCCTCAGTACCTTGCAATCAGCGCAGGAATGACACTGCTGATCTTTTTCGTGGGAATTGTCCTCTTCAGCCGAATTGAAAAGACATTTATGGATACGGTCTAGATGTATGAGTGACACCGTCATCAAGGTAGAACATCTCAGTAAAGAATACCACCTTGGTACTATCAGCCACGGTACACTGTATCGTGATCTGCAGAGTTGGAGTGCAAGGCTTCTGGGCAAAGAAGATCCAAATTCGAAAATCGACTCAATTGGTCGTAGAGTTCGGAATAGCGCATTCAAAGCCCTTGACGATGTCTCGTTTGAGGTCAAGCAGGGTGATGTGCTCGGAGTAATCGGGCGCAACGGTGCCGGCAAATCCACACTGCTCAAGATTATCTCACGAGTTACGGCACCGAGCAGTGGAGCGATAAAGATTAAAGGACACGTGGCAAGCCTGTTGGAGGTGGGAACGGGTTTTCATCCCGAACTGACTGGCAGAGAAAATATATTCCTGAATGGAACCATCCTGGGAATGAGAAAAGCTGAAATCCAGAGAAAATTGGACGGCATCGTGGATTTTTCTGGTGTGGAACAATTTCTGGACTCTCCTGTCAAGCGCTATTCCAGCGGAATGTATGTACGTCTTGCTTTTGCCGTGGCAGCTCATCTGGAGCCGGAAATCCTTCTTGTTGATGAAGTTCTGGCGGTAGGAGATATTCAATTTCAAAAACAGTGCCTGGGAAAAATGAAGGAAATCAGTGAGGGAGGACGTACGGTTATTTTTGTGAGTCACAGCTTACAAACCATATCATCACTTTGTGAGAAGTGTCTTCTATTGGAGGATGGTAGAATTAAACGGTTTGGCGCTACTACTGAAGTTGTTCTGGAATATTTGGGTGGAGGTGGAAGTAGCTGTGCTAACTTTACAAATTTAGGAAAAGTTGTTGGTGACAGTTTTGTACAGTTATTGATGGGTGAAGTAATCAACAATAAGCAGGAACCAGTAAATGAAATAGACATAAGGGAGCCATTAGCCATACGCATGCGTTTCAGAGTACTTCAAGACTCTGCAATCCGTTACATTCCAAACTTTCATTTTATTGTTCCGGGCGGCTTATATGCTTTTGTCTCATCTCCACAAAAACTTCATCGCTTGTCATCTGGAGATTATGAAACTACTTGCTATATACCGGGAAATTTTTTAAATGAAGGAGCTTACTATGTAGGCCTGGCAATAAGTTCATATGAACCAGGGCTCACAATCCACTTTTTTGAACCTGCTGTACTCACTTTTAATATTAAAGATCCAATGGATGGCTCGGTAGGCAGATATGGTTTTGGATATGCGAACGTGATGCCTGGTGTTGTAAGGCCGCAACTTGATTGGGGGGTGCAAAAGTTAACATGAAAGCGGTAATTCTTGCTGGTGGTCTTGGAACAAGGATCAGTGAAGAAACTCATCTGAAGCCCAAACCTATGATTGAGGTGGGTGGAAAGCCGATCCTTTGGCATATCATGAAAATTTACTCTGCTCACGGTGTAAATGATTTTATTATCTGCTGCGGCTACAAGGGATATATCATCAAAGAATATTTTGCTAATTATTTTCTGCATATGTCTGATGTCACCTTTGACATGGCCAATAACCGAATGGAAGTACATCAGCAGCATGCAGAGCCATGGCGTGTAACACTGGTCGATACCGGTGAGGATACGCTGACTGGTGGCCGTCTTAAGCGAGTTGCCAACTATCTTGATAATGAAGAAGCCTTTTGCTTTACTTATGGCGATGGCGTTGCCGATATCGATATTACTGCTGAAATTGTATTTCACAAGGAGCATGGTAAACTGGCGACTGTTGTGGCAGTACAACCACCTGGGCGTTATGGCGCATTACAGCTTGACAATAGGTGTGTAACCGGATTCTCTGAAAAACCCCGTGGTGATGGTGGTCTGATCAACGGAGGTTTTTTTATTCTCTCTCCCCGATGCATTGAGTTGATACATGGCAATTCCAGTAGCTGGGAAGGGGAGCCTATCAACCGATTAGCTGAAATGGGTGAATTAATGGCATTTGAACATAGCGGATTCTGGCAGCCGATGGATACGCTCAGAGACAAGAATCATCTTGAGGAGCTTTGGGATAGTGGCAAGGCCCCCTGGAAGGTCTGGTAATGCAGCAGTTTGATAATATTTATCATAACCGGCGCGCTCTGGTGACCGGACATACCGGGTTCAAAGGGAGCTGGCTTGCTCTCTGGCTGCAGGAGTTGGGGGCGAGTGTCAGCGGAGTTGCCCTTGCGCCTGATACTCATCCCAACCATTGGGATCTTCTGAAACTGGATATACAGGAAGAACGGATTGATATCCGCGATAGTGCTGCTGTAGCAGAATGTCTGGATAGCATGAAGCCGGAGATTGTTTTTCATCTTGCTGCCCAGCCTTTGGTGCGGCGTTCATATCAGGATCCGCTGGAGACATGGTCAACTAATGTAATTGGTACGGCCAATCTGCTTGAAGCCTGCCGCAACACACCGGGAGTTCGGGCAGTCATAGTTGTTACAACAGATAAGGTTTATGAGAATAATGAATGCTTATGTGGATACCGCGAAACGGATCGCCTTGGCGGGCACGACCCCTACAGTGCTTCGAAAGCAGCAGCAGAACTGGTGGCAAACAGTTTCCGTAAATCTTTTTTTCATGTTCCATCTTCTCCATTTCTGGCCACAGCGCGTGCCGGAAATGTCATCGGCGGCGGTGACTGGTCGGCAGATCGGTTGATCCCTGACCTGATACGTGCTGTTCAAACGGGCAGTTCACTGGAAATACGTTCTCCCTTGGCAACAAGGCCCTGGCAGCATGTACTGGAGTGTCTCAGTGGTTACCTGTTACTGGGTCAAAAACTGCTTGAGGGACAGTCTGAATACGCCGATGCATGGAACTTTGGGCCGGAACAGGATAGCAACAGGACAGTTTCCGAAGTTCTGACAAGCATAAAAACCTTTTTGCCGCAGATAAACTGGCATCAGACATCAGATACCCAGCTACACGAGGCCAACCTTCTTTATTTGGACAGCTCCAAAGCAAAAAAACAATTACAGTGGAAACCGGTATGGACACTGGAGGAAGGACTTGCAGCCACTGCACAATGGTACAGCACATTTATTGAAAACAATAGGATTCTCAGTCGACAACAGTTGATTACATTTGTTGAAGCTGCTTCAGATAAAGGTCTAAGTTGGATTACGGAATGAAGATTGTTCAAACTCCTATTTCAGGCGTATCTCTGGTAGAAACCACCCCGTATCGCGATGAACGGGGACATTTCTATCGGGCTTTTTGCCATCGCGAGCTGGCTCCAATCATTGGCAACCGTCAGATTGAACAGATTAATGTTTCGCGAACTGACGTGGTCGGCGCTATACGCGGCATGCATTTTCAGCGTAAGCCTCATGCAGAGATGAAACTTATCCGTTGCATTAAGGGAAAAGTATGGGATGTTGCCGTTGATCTGCGGGAAGGCTCAGATACTTACTTACAGTGGTATGCGATTGAATTAAGTACGGAAGACTGCAGCATGTTTGTGATTCCTGAAGGATGCGCCCATGGTTTTCAGGTATTGGAGCCCGAAAGTGAACTACTTTATCTCCATACTGCCAGCTACTCGGCTGAATCAGAGGGTGGAGTGCGTTTTGATGACCCTTTGGTTTCAATCATGTGGCCGTTGCCGGTATCAGATATATCAAACCGTGACAAGTCACATCCGTTTCTTCAATCCAGTTTTTCAGGTTTACTCATATGAACTGCCGTCATTGCCACACTCTGCTTGAACAGACATTTCTTGATCTTGGTTATGCTCCACCCTCGAATGCCTATCTTACAGCGCAAGAGCTTTCCACGCCTGAACTATATTTTCCATTGAAGCTAAAGGTATGCACTAACTGCTGGCTGGTGCAGACAGAGGATTATGCTCGTGCCGATGAGTTGTTCAGATACGATTATGCCTATTTTTCCTCAACATCGACCAGTTGGCTCGCCCACACAGCCCACTATGCAAATATGATTATCAATAGACTGGAATTGAATGCAAACAGTCTTGTAATTGAAGTTGCCTCTAACGATGGCTATTTGCTTAAGAATTTTGTGGCAGCTGGTATCCCTTGCATAGGCATTGAGCCAACTGCCGGTACTGCTGAGGCCGCTGAGAAACTGGGCATACCCGTTGTGAGGGAATTCTTTGGGTTTGGATTGGCAAAAAAGCTCATCATAGAAGGTAAACAAGCTGATCTCATAGTGGGTAACAACGTCTTTGCCCATGTGCCGGATATTAATGATTTTACAGCGGGACTGAAGGCCGCTCTGAAACCGGGCGGTGTAATAACCCTTGAATTCCCGCATTTAATGAAGCTGATAGATCTGGTTCAGTTCGATACGGTGTATCATGAGCATTTTTCATATCTTTCTCTGCATGTAGTACAGCATATTTTTGAGCAATCAAGCCTCAGAATATGGGATGTGGAAGAACTGCCTACCCATGGCGGCAGCCTAAGGATTTATGCCTGTCACCAGGATGATAAACGCGATGATACCACTGCAGTTAGTCACCTTTTAGAGGAAGAAAGAAGTTTTGGTATATGCAAGCTAACAACATATCAGGGACTTCAGACAAAAGCGAATAAGCTTAAAAATGATTTGCTGGTGTTTCTCCTGGAACAAAAAAAGGCTGGCAAAACCGTTGTCGCCTATGGCGCTGCTGCCAAGGGGAACACCTTGTTGAATTATGCGGGAGTCAAGCCCGATCTGTTGCCATATGTCTGCGATGCTGCGCCCTCCAAGCAGGGTAAATTCCTACCCGGCAGCCATATACCTGTTGTAGCTCCATCATTACTGCGGGAACACAGGCCGGATGTTGTATTGATACTACCTTGGAATATTGCCGAAGAAGTTATTGCTCAGCATGGTTATGTTCGCGAATGGGGCGGAAAATTTGTAACTGCAGTGCCGCTGTTACAGGTTATTTAGGAGCGAATTGTGAAAATAGCAGTTACCGGAGCAAGTGGCTTCATCGGTCGTCATGTGTTGGCAGAGCTTGCACGTACTCAAGCAGAGATCGTTGCTGTTACACGTGACCCACGACATTTACAAAATTTATCCACGCGTATGCATGTTGTTGAAATGGACATTTCTTTGCCAGGGATAGACTGTTTTGCGCAAATGGGACATCCGGATGCACTAATACACCTTGCTTGGGATGGTTTGCCAAACTATAAATCATTGCACCACTTTGAAATGGAATTACCGAGACACTATCATTTTCTTAAGACGATGATTAAGGCAGGGCTTACTTCGTTATTGGTTACAGGAACCTGTTTTGAATATGGCATGCAATCCGGAGCATTATCTGAGGACACACCAACGTTGCCGGTAAATGCGTATGGGTTTGCAAAGGATCGGCTTCGCAAACAGTTAGAATTTCTTAGTTGTGAATACACTTTTTCAATGATATGGGCACGTCTTTTTTATACCTATGGCGAAGGTCAATCAGCCGCCTCGCTTTATCAACAATTGCTGGCTGCTGAGTCACGTGGTGATAAAAGCTTTGACATGTCCGGTGGGGAGCAACTGCGTGATTATCTTCCTGTTGCAAATGTAGCGCAAATGATTGTTAAACTGGCGTTGAGCCAAGTCAATGCAGGAGTGGTCAATATATGTTCTGGGCAACCTATTAGTGTACGACGACTAGTTGAGGGATGGATACGCGAGAATCGATGGAATATTAGCATGAACCTTGGCAGGTATCCATATCCTGATTACGAACCAATGGTGTTCTGGGGCGATCGGCAGCGCCTCGATTCTATTTTAGGAAAATAATGAAGTACCGTGAATTGTTTAAGGTTGAGGGCCTTCCTGTATTGCAGAATAGGTTGTTTTTGGATCGGGATAGCGCCAAGGCAAGCCCAAAGGGCAATGTTATTCTGGTTCAGGACATAGAGACCGGATTGATATTCAACAGTGCATTTGATGCGGCACTTCTCAAATATAATTCTGATTATCAGAATGAGCAAGCTTGTTCAGGTGTGTTCCGGAAGCACCTTGATGAGGTAAAAGATATTATCCAGAGGCATTTTCATAATAAACCACTCATTGAGGTTGGATGTGGTAAGGGATTTTTTCTGGAATTTTTGCGCAAGGAAGGTTATCAAATCACGGGTGTTGACCCAGCCTATGAAGGAAAGAACCAAAACGTGATCAGGGCATGTTTTGATGACGGATTAGGGATCTCCGCAGAAGGCATTGTATTGCGCCATGTTTTAGAGCATATGCCAGATCCGGTAGAATTTCTTTCAAGAATTGCCAAAGCAAACGGTGGGAAGGGGCTGATATATATTGAGGTGCCCTGTTTTGATTGGATATGCCGAAAGAGAGCATGGTTTGATATTTATTATGAGCATGTAAATTATTTTCGACTTGCCGACTTTCGTCGTATATTCGGTAACATCCTTGATTGTGGACATGTTTTTGGGGGACAGTATTTATACATAGTAGCTGATATTGTCTCTTTAAAAAAACCATTTTGGAAAAAAAATGATCAAGTTTATTTCCCGTCTGACTTTCTGGTAAATGTTAAGCTCTTGGCTGCTTCTGCAAAAGAAAAGGTGAATGCAATCTGGGGCGGGGCTTCCAAGGGCGTAGTCTTTGCCCTCTATATGGAAAAAGCTGGGGTCGCCATTGATCTTGTTATTGATATTAATCCCGCTAAACAGGGGAACTATCTGCCAATAAGCGGCTTAAAAGTATCAACACCAGATGAGGCAATGAATATGTTGCAGGCTGGAGATAACATTTTTGTCATGAATTCTAATTATTTAAATGAAATTATTGATCTCTCAAATAATAAGTATCATTACATAAAGGTGGATTAGAATGAATTTTGAAAACGAGGTTATGGAGAGAATTAATGAGCTTGAGGGTAATAATGAGTTAAAGAAATATGCTCATGATTTTATAAAAGCATCTCTTGTTCCTCAATACTCATACAATTTTTCTTGGCTTGGTCGTCCAATCATACAGTATCCTCAAGATATTGTTGCAATGCAGGAAATTATCTGGCAAGTCCGTCCTGATCTTATTATTGAGACCGGGATAGCACACGGTGGATCGCTTATCATGAGCGCTTCCATGTTGGCATTGTTAGACTATTGTGATGCTGTGAAAGCTGACAAAGCGTTCGATCCTATTGGCAATAGAAGGCGAGTACTCGGCCTGGATATTGATATACGCGCACATAACCGGCAAGCGATTGAAGCCCACCCCATGGCGCATATGATCGATATGATTCAAGGATCCAGTATTGCACCGGAGATAATTGCTGAGGTTCGCAATCGCGCGAAGAACTATGAATGTATCCTGGTCTGCCTCGATTCAAACCATACTCATGCACATGTTCTGGCAGAACTGGAAGCATACGCTTTACTTGTTTCAGTCGGTAGCTATTGCTGTGTTTTTGATACCATAATTGAAGATATCCCAAAAGAATTATCTATCAATCGTCCATGGGGACCTGGTGATAATCCAAAGACTGCGGTTTGGAGTTATCTTAAGAACCATCCAGAATTTGAGATTGATAAGGATATTCAGAACAAGCTTTTAATAACAGTTGCGCCAGACGGATATTTGAAGAGGGTAAGCTGAGCATCAATTATACTGAAAAGCTTTTGGTAAGTGTTGGGATACCTACATATAATCGTCCTGATGGATTGCGTAGAACACTTGAGTATATTACAAAGCAGACGTACACCAATTTAGAAATCATCATATCTGACAACGCATCAGTTACTCCCGAAACAAAACTGGTTGTAAATGAGTTTCTAACGAGTGATTCAAGAATTAAGTATTTTAGGCAGGAAGAAAATATTGGAGCGTTTCACAACTTTAAATTTCTATTCGATAAAGCAACTGGTGACTATTTCATGTGGGCAGCGGATGATGATGAATGGAGGCCAGAGTTTATAGAATCGTGTGTAGAGTTATTCGATAATGACACTTCGTTGGTTTGTCCTCAAATGGAATTGGTCTGGCGGCTCAGTAACAATAAAGATCCCATCAAGTTGCCTGATTTAAATAAATGTATTTCAACATATGAGAGAATTAGCTCTTTCTTAAAGTGTGCAGCGCCGAGCATGATATACGGCTTGCATAAACGAACAAGTCTTAACTCTTTGGTTGCCTTTAAGAGTACATTTGATTTTTATGACTGTGCGCTAATTGTACGTATTTTGTCTCAATCAAATGTTAAAATCTGTGACAAGAAATTGTATGCAGCAGGTATTGATGATAGTGAGTATAAAGTTAAACCTAATACCACTTCAGCTAAATCGAGATTAAAGTATTGCCCATTTATTTTATATACATTAGAATCTATTAGCAATTCGGATATTACGATTAGGCAAAAAATTATTTTAATTTGTTTACTTTTACAATTTTCAAATAATAACTATATCTATCATGAGTCAGGCTATAATCAAACCCCCATCTATAGAAAAATAGAGTTACATCTAATTATTATATTTAACAAAATGTTAAATATAATACACAAGATATTAATTCCTGGTGGTGCTAATGTTGGATAGATTGCTTAAATATGTTAGGCCTAACAGTGATGGCAAAACAAGTTATGCTCAGTCCGGTGAAGATTTAATTGCAGATTTTATTCTGACAAATTTAAGAATTAATAATCCAAATTATTTGGACATCGGCGCCCATCATCCTTCCTATCTGAGTAACACATATTTTTTCTATAAAAAAGGATCAGTTGGGGTTTGTATTGAACCGGATCCCGAGCTTTATGCGGAAATAAGGAAAAAGCGTAAGAATGACTTATGCATAAATGCGGGCATTGGGGTCAACGCTGCTTCTGAAGCAGATTTCTATTTAATGAGCACAAGAACCCTCAATACTTTTTCAAAAACAGAGGCTGAGCGGTATCAGAGTTATGGAAGACAAACAATTGAAAAAGTAGTCAAAATACCATTGATGATGATAAATGACATTCTGGATAATTTCATAGATAAAAAATTGAATTTTGTCTCTCTTGATGTTGAAGGTTTGGATTATGAGATTATTAAAGCTTTTGATTTTGATAAGCAACGTCCGGAAGTTTTTTGTATAGAAACAATAACGTATACAGAAGATAATTCTGAGGAAAAAGAATATCCGATAATCGAATATATGCTTGAAAACAGTTATATGGTTTACGCAGATACATATATCAACACTATTTTTGTAGACAAACAAAAATGGAAAAACAGATAAAACAACTACATGCAAATCTTAAATAAATTGCTCAATAAATTACGTGCTCCCGATGAAGTGGTTAATTTTAATGCCAGAACTAGAAATGCCTGGGTTGCTGATAAAGCGAGTAAGCTAAAACAAGGTGTCAAGGTTTTAGATGCTGGTGCCGGTGAATGTCAATACGCACCTCTTTTTCGACACTGTGATTATAAAACGCAAGATTTTTCTCAATATGCTGGTACACCTTCGGGTATATTAACCGAAGGGTGGAAATATGGAAAAATTGATTATGTGTGTGATATTTTGAGTATTCCTGTGCCGGACGAATCTTTTGATGTGGTGTTATGCACAGAGGTCTTGGAACATGTACCCAGACCGATTGAGACGATAAAGGAACTATCAAGAGTACTGGCAGGAGGTGGCACCCTGCTTTTGACAGCGCCACTTTCAAGCGCAATCCATCAGCAACCTTATCATTATTATGGTGGCTACTCTCCATTTTTTTATAAGAAATTCCTGCCTGAATTTGGATTAGATATCACAGAGATTAAACCTATTGGCGGGCTTATGAAGCATGTTGCTCAGGAACTTTCAAGAGTTGGTCGAGTACTTGAGGAGCGTGCACCAATAAAACTCTCTCTTTTTTTGAGGTATGCGTTGATGTGCAGGATACCGAAATATTTAGCAAAAATAGATGATGAAATTTTTGTTGAAGAATTTACTGTGGGATATATGATTGAAGCAAAAAAAAGATCAAAATAGTCCTTTGGCATGAAGACATCATACCAAGATGAATCAGTATTGTTTCATGAAATACTTATTAGTATAGTTCTTCCCGTCTATAATGGAGCTAAGTATTTGCGTGATGCAATTGATAGTATGCTTGCTCAATCTTACGCGAACTTTGAGCTTATTATCATCGATGATGGTTCTACGGACGACTCTATTAATATTGTTTCGGCCTTCACTGGTCCACGCATTCGCTTATACTCACAGACTAATCAGGGGCTTGCAGCTACCCTCAACAAGGGAATTGCTCTCGCAAAGGGCGAATATATTGCACGACAGGACCAGGATGACGTGTCATTGCCCGATCGTCTTTCGAAGCAAGTAGCCTTTTTAGAAGCCAATCCCGATTATGGTATGGTGGGGACGTGGGCGTCAATTTGGGAGGAAACCAAACCGACAGAACGCTTTCACAAACACCCTGCGGATAATCTTTCTCTGAAATTTGATCTCCTGTTCGATAATGCCTTTGTCCACAGTTCGTTGATGATAAGAAAAACAGTTTTCGATGAGGTGGGGGTATATTGCACCGATCCGAATCGACAACCTCCCGAAGATTATGAACTATGGTCGCGAGTAGCTAGGAAATTTCGGATTGCCAACATTCCGGAGGTCCTGCATGTATATCGAGAGATGCCCCAGAGCATGTCGCGCACCGGGAGTAACCCGTTTCTCCAGAACCTGCTGAAAATCAATGTGGAGAATCTTGCGTGGGCCACGGAGGGCCGTTATTCGAACCAATCATTACAAGACCTCGCCGCTCTTATTCACGGAGCGTATCAGTATTTTTCTAGAGAAACATCTTGGAGAGAGCTTGTTTCAATAGTCCGTGAGGCTGCACGTGTTTTGTGCGATTACGAAAGCGCTCGGTACGATACTATTCAGGACAAAGTCCGCTTTCGCATTAATAGCTTGAGATATCACTATAATCAGGCTATGTACTTTGGATTTTTGGGAGATTCTGGAAGGCGTGCTTTGATGAGTATTTTCCGAGTTGGCAAGACACTGTTTCAAAAAACATGGGGAACAGGCCTAAAATAATGAAATGTTGCTGTGTAATTGGGGGAACAGGGTTTATCGGTTCATTTGTTGTAAACATTCTTCTCAGAGAAGGCAGAAAAGTTATCGTAGTGGGAAGGAACGAACTTCCTACGCGGCAGCTTCCGGATAACGTTCAGTATATTCCTGGTGATTTTGGAGATAAATACTTTCTACAAGGTATTCTACGGGGCGTTGACGAGATTATTGACCTTGCATACGCCACCGTTCCAAAAACGAGCTATGAGAATCCGGTTAACGACATTCTCGCGAATCTGCCGAATGCTGTGAACTTACTCGAAGTGGCAAGCAAATTTACCCTTGAAAAAGTGGTCTTGGTTTCTTCGGGTGGTGTTATCTATGGACCTACCGACAAGGTGCCAATCAATGAGGAACATGCGACAAATCCTATTTCACCATATGGCATTACAAAACTTGCTGTTGAAAAGTACGCGCAAATGTTTCATAAGACACATGATTTACCTGTGGTATGCGTAAGACCTGGGAATGCCTACGGAGAAACACAGAAACCCTTTGTTGGCCAGGGTTTTGTCGCAACCGCAATAGCATCTATTCTTGCGGGAAAGGAACTGAAACTTTATGGAAAATCAGGAACAGTCCGCGATTATATCTATGTTAATGATATTGCCCGCGGGATTGTCGCCGCGCTGATACATGGACGCCCAGGTGATGCATATAATATCGGGAGTGGAGAAGGGAAAAGTAACAAGGATATTCTCGAAGCCCTCCAGCCCCTTGCAAGAGCAGAAGGACTGGAAATAAAGCTGAATACACTCCCACTTCGTAAATATGATGTTCCGATAAACGTGCTTGATAGCTCAAAACTTCACCATTGTGCGGGCTGGAAAACACAGGTTTCTTTTAACGAAGGCATTAGAAAGACTTGGGATTGGTTCAATAGCAAGCAGAAAAAATCTACCTGAAATAAATAAATCGCTGGTGAAGGGGATGGAAAGGTATGAAAAGCATACTTGATTTTCTTAAAAATAAAATGAAAAGTGTAAGTTTTTCGCGTCAAGACGCGGTTGTTAATCCTTTATGCTGTGAGTTTGAAGTTAACAATTGGGTAATATCTGATTTCATTATACATAAACTGGTGCCTATTGTGGGAGTACATCCTTATCCAATCAATGAGCAGTGTCTTATGGTAGCATCTGTCTGTACTCTAAAGCCCACTCATGTATTTGAATGGGGAACAAATCTTGGAAAATCTGCAAGGATATTTTATGAGGTTGCCCATAGATTTGGCATTGAAACTCAAATATTTTCTATCGATTTGCCTGACGATATTGAACATGTCGAGCATCCTAAGGAAAAACGAGGTATCTTTGTAAAAAATCTGCAAGGAGTAAATTTGCTCTTGGGGGATGGGTTAGAAAGCTCACTGAAAGAATATAATACTATAAAACAGCACAACAAATGCACGCCGCTATTTTTTATTGATGGTGATCATAGTTATCAATCTGTTAAGCGTGAACTTTTAGGAATAACTAGCACTGTGCCTGAAGCCAGCATCCTTTTGCATGACACATTCTTTCAATCGCCTGAGTCCGGCTATAATATCGGCCCATATCAAGCGATTAAGGATGTTGTGACAGATGCACATAATTATAAAATCATTCGCCAGGATTTAGGTTTGCCGGGAATGACTTTTCTTTATAAAAAATGACATTAAAGAGCTTTGATGGACTATGATTATTGTAAAACTTACAGGTGGTATTGGCAATCAGATGTTCCAATACGCTGCCGCTCGAAGAGTTTCTTATGTCAATAATACCCAACTGCAGTTAGATCTTAATTGGTTTAATGAGACAGGGTTATGGACAAACAGAAAGTATGAACTTGAAGCATTTAATGTTGTCGATGAAATAGCAACTCCTTCCGATATTCTCGCACTCAAAACGAGGAAACAAAACCCGCTCTCAAGGCGCCTGCCTAACTTTCTTAAAAAAATAGTTTTCCATACTAATCAGACCCATATTATTGAAAAATATTTTAGTTTTGATCCGGCTATTCTGAATGTAAAAGATAATGTTTATCTCGATGGCTACTGGCAAAGCGAAAAGTATTTTATTGATATTGAACAGATGATAAGAAAGGAATTTGCTTTCAAGATTGATCCGACGGAAAAAAATCGGGAGGCATCAAATGCAATTGCTTCCTCAGAATCTGTTGCTGTTCATATAAGACGAGGTGATTACGTAACGCTTGCGCAAGCGAACGCATTTCACGGACTGTGTCCACCGGAGTATTATCAGTCGGCAGCTGCTAAAATAGCAAAACAAATTAATAAACCCGTTTTCTTTGTCTTTTCTGATGATATTGAATGGGTGAAAGATAATCTGAAATTTGATCATGAAACAATATTTATTGACCACAACAATCCTGATCAGGGGTATGAGGATTTAAGATTAATGAGTTTGTGCAAACATCACATTATAGCAAACAGCTCATTCAGCTGGTGGGGAGCTTGGTTAAATCCGTCGCCGCATAAAATAGTTATTGCTCCACGGATATGGTTTCAAAAAGCGTCTCAGGATACACGTGATCTTATTCCTCCCACATGGATAAGGCTATAAATTACGGTTCAATCAACAATCAAAACAATTGAGAAATCATAAATGCGTTTGCTAATCTGTTGTGAATTTTATGCTCCAAGCACCGGCGGTGTCCAGGAAGTAATGCGCCAGATTGCGGAACGTATGGTACTGCGTGGCCATGAAGTAACTGTGGCTACAACGCAACTGGTGAACCGCACATTCACGGAACTGAATGGTGTTCATATTGAGGGATTTCTTGTAGTCGGCAACGGCGCAAGAGGAATGAAGGGGGAGATTAAACGCTATCAAGACTTTGTTGTCAACGCTGAAGTTGACGCAGTTTTCGTAAAGGCGGCACAACAGTGGACTTTTGATGCATTGTGGCCGGTACTTGATCGGATAAAAGCTCGCAAAGTGTTTATCCCGTGCGGGTTTTCGGGTTTATACCAACCTGCTTATGCCGCTTATTTTAAGCAGTTGCCTGATATCCTGAGGTTATTTGATCACCTTATTTTTTATGCAAGTCAATATCGCGATATTGACTTTGTGCGTAATCATGGTATGCACCATTTCACGGTAATCCCGAACGGGGCAAGTGAAACGGAGTTTGAAGCACCTGGCGATCCGTTCTTTAGACGGCGCTACAATATTCCCGAAGAGAGTTTTCTTTTTCTGACTGTTGGAAGTTTAACCGGGATGAAGGGTCATCTCGAATTAGCAGAGGCATTTTCTAAGCTGGATACAGGAAACCGTCCCGCGGTATTGCTCTTAAATGGTAACCATCCTGCTCCTCCACAGATTACCGCTGGCAGTGAGTATTACGCTATCGACAAAGAAAGAAAAAAACAACAAAAACAATTGAGAAGATTTATTGATTTTGTGTCTCGAGTAAGAGAAGTTTATTTGATAAAAGGATGGTCGCGTTTGATAGAGCTTGCTGTCAGTTTTATAGAACGAAAACTGACTCTATTTCCAGTGAAGTACATACCGCTCAAACTTGCAAACCCTTTACAATACTGGATCAAGAAAGCAAATAAACAATTTCCGTTAAAACAAACATTGTTGCTAGATCTGCCAAGAGATGAACTTGTTCAGGCATTCAAGAATGCAGATCTTTTTGTGTTTGCGTCGAATATCGAATACTCGCCGCTTGTTCTATTTGAAGCGGCTGCTGCCGGGACGCCGTTTCTCAGTGTTCCTGTTGGAAATGCCGAAGAAATAGCAGAATGGACCGGGTGTGGTATCATTTGTCCGGGAAATATTGATTCAAAAGGATACACGCGTGTATCACCGAAGGTTTTAGCTGCACACATGAAAGATGCAATGAATTCTCCTCATTTACTTAAAGAACTTGGTCAAAGAGGATACAACCGTTGGAAAGAGAAATATTCCTGGTCAAAAATTGTTGTTGATTATGAGAAAATATTTGCAGGAATTCCTGTCGAATAGTTTTGTGCAACAATATCTATGAAGAAGTGAAAGAAGCGATGGCAGTCAAGCCGTTTAAGCAATGTGTACATAAGTTGGAAGATTGAGTACTTTTTAATATTCTGAAAACAAATGATTTCTCCTCTGATATCTGTTATCCTGCCAGTTTACAACGGTGCAGAAACGCTTGCATGCGCGCTAAGTTCTGTTCTTGAGCAAACATTTGAAAACTATGAGATTTTGCTCTTAGATGATGGATCGACCGACAATTCCTTACAAGTCGCATCGATGTTTTCCGACCCTCGCCTCCGGGTCTTCAATGACGGAACAAATCATGGGCTTGCCTATCGCCTTAATCAGGGTATTGACCTTGCCCGTGGTCCCTATATTGCCCGAATGGATCAGGATGATGTTTGTTTCCCCGAGAGGTTTGCAAAGCAAATCAAGTTTCTCGAAGTACACCCAGAGATAGACCTACTTGGCTGTCGCGCTATGGTGTTTCGAAATCAGCATGATATACTAGGACTTATACCCTTTCGCGGCACACATGAAGAAATTTGTGCCGATCCATGGCGTGGTCTCTACTTGGCTCATCCGAGTTGGATGGGGCGCACCGAATGGTTTCGCCGTCATCGCTACCGTATTCCTGAAGCCATTCATGCTGATGATCAGGAGCTTCTGCTTCGTACCTATCCGGAGAGTCGGTTCGCGTGCCTTGAGGAAGTATTACTTGCATACCGTAAGGAACATTTTCGCTTGAGTAAGATCTGGCGTGCACGACTGGCGCTTTTGAAAGTTCAGCTCTCACATTTTGCCCGTCGCCGACAGTGGTCAAATGCTTTATTGTCTGTTGTTTCAGCCTTCCTTAAAGTCGTAGTTGATTTTGCTGTTATTGTGATGGGAGATAAAAGACTGTTTTTCGGACAGATTGCCGAACCCGTCCCCACGTCACTTTTAGAGAGGTTCCATAAGCTTGGTTGTGAAAGCAGATTTCGGGATGAAACAAGAGGATAGATTTTATTGGGGATTAAGCTGATTTGGAAAGGAGACCCCTTCAGGACGAATGTTTCTGGATGTTTGGTTATAATAAATGAAGAAACCACGAATATGTTTCATTACGGCTGTTGAGATTACTGTAAAGGCCTTTCTGATGGATCATTGCAGAGCTATGTCTTCCCGATATGATATAACTGTTGTAACGAATGCAAATGACGCTGGTTTTCTCGAGTCTTTTGGTCTGAATATACCAGTCATAACACTTTCTATTGAGAGAAGGATCTCTCTATTTGGCGATATCTCCGCACTACTTGCCCTGTATCGCCTATTTAGGGAATATGGCTTCGATGCAGTTCATTCCATTACCCCTAAAGCAGGGTTATTGTCCATGGTTGCCGCGTTTTTTGCACACATCCCTGTGAGGATACACACTTTTACCGGGCAAGTCTGGGTTACGAGAAAAGGGATCGTCAGATGGATTTTGAAGATTGCCGATAAATTAATAGCTTTTTGTGCTACGCATATTCTTGTTGATAGCCACTCACAGCGAGATTTTTTGATTAAAGAAAAAATTGTATCTGAATCTAAATCTCATGTGATTGCAAACGGCTCTATCTGCGGAGTTGATACAAAACGTTTTGCTCCAGACGCAGAAAGCCGAAGAGATTTAAGAGAAAAATATTCAATAAAAGAAACTGACACTGTGTTCTTGTATCTTGGCAGATTGACTTATGATAAAGGTCTGCTTGACCTTGCGCAGGCATTTGTAAAAGTGAACGGTATTTACGACAATGCTCATCTTGTTATTGTCGGCCCCGATGAAGAAAATATGAAGGAAAAAATGTTAGAGTGCTGTAGTGGTTGTACCGATAGAATTCATTTTCAAGCATATACAGACAAACCTGAGAGATTTATGGCAGCGGCTGATGTGTTTTGTTTGCCCAGCTATCGGGAAGGGTTTGGCATGACTATTATTGAAGCGGCGTCGGTGGGTATTCCATCAATTGGGACAAGAATATATGGTATAACCGATGCCATTGAGGAAGATATCACTGGTTTTTTGTGTAACCCAAGAGAGATAAAGGAACTGACCGAAAAAATGCTGCTCATGGTTGAAAAACCTGATATGAGAAAAAAAATGGGAAAGCAGTCCCGTAAAAGGGTAATCCAATCTTACTCAAAAGAGCTTGTCACATCGGCATTTGTCAATTTTTATGATACGCTTTTTGCTTTGAAATGAGTAGAAAATATATTTTTATAAAAAGGTTCTTCGATTTGTGTTTTTCAATTGTGCTTATCACTGTTATTTTGCCTTTCATACTTTTTATTTCCGGACTTATTATCATTAGCATAGGGCTGCCAGTGGTGTTTATTCAAACACGTCCAGGACTCCACGGTAAACCGTTTCGAATTTATAAATTCAGGACTATGAAGGATGTAAGAGATTCCATGGGAATGTTATTACCGGACAAAATTAGATTAACTGCATTGGGGAAATTCCTTCGGAAATATAGCCTCGATGAACTGCCTCAATTGATTAATGTGTTGTGTGGTAATCTCAGCTTTATAGGCCCACGACCACTTCTCATGGAATATTTGCCTCGATATACACCAGAGCAGGCGCGTCGTCACGAAGTCAAACCGGGAATTACAGGGTGGGCGCAGGTGAATGGAAGAAACGCTATAAGCTGGGAGGAAAAATTTATACTTGATGTTTGGTATGTTGACCACCAGAGTTTTTTGTTGGATATAAAAATCTTATTGATGACCTTTATAAAGGTATTGAAGAGGGAAGGGATTAGTGCAGACGGACATACAACGATGCCGGAGTTTACAGGTTCCTGTAGGAATGGTGAATAAACATGAATAAAGGCGTTATAATAATTGGTGCAGGTGGGCACGCAAAAGTGGTTATCAGTACGCTCATTGCATCGGGTATTAAAGTCAACAAAATATTTGATGATAATCCCGACAAATGGCGGTGCTTTACCTGTATGAGCAAGAGGTCACTTCAGACTGGATGGATGATGATTACATCTATAATACGCTGCCAGTTGAGCGCAAGACGCAGGAATTGACGCTAGGTAGCTGCGTGGTGGAGCCCCCTTGGGCAGGACGGTTGGTTGAGTCAAGGTACGGTAATCGGGCCGTTCCGAGTTGGCATATACGAAGGTCGCGGGGGAATCCGGATTGCATCGGTGGCCGGTGCATATGACCGTGAAAGCGATGGAAATAATTGGTGGCATTGGGTGGAGCGCAAGGTGAGTTTCAAATTGCAGCACCTATTCGTTCCCAAGGATGCTACCTGGACGAAACTGCGTTTTGAATATGGAACACGGGGGAAGCAGACGTTAACGTTGCGGATCATCAAGCGCGATGGATCGAGCCAGGAAGTTTTGCTGCGAAGCAAAGGCGCTGTACCTGTAATATTCGAGCAGGTTATTGACGTGCCGCCGATTGAGCTTGCCGAAATAAACATTGAAACCGATGGCAAGGCGTCTCCCCTTGGAGACAAGGATACTCGAATGGCAGCCTGGATGGTTCGTAACGTAAACATCACTCCAGGCTCTCCCGAATGACCCGCCTACTGTCCTACGACTCCATGACAATCTGATCCCGATCAGGCCGAAACGCGGCACTTTGGCTACGACATAGAGAGGAATCATTTAGGGCGTGCCCCTTGACCCCTCTATAATAAACAGGGCGGGAATATCTGGATAAAAATGGGAATATGTGTTAAAGTTCTAACCAAATGAAACGAAACAGATCCAACACAGGATACCCATGCACAATAGGGCAAAATTTTAAACTTTATTTGTAGCGAGGTGAGATAATGAGTTACTCCATCGAATTAAATGCACTTCCCAGGAAAGCACGTAACGAGCTTATAGAATATTATGAATTTCTTCTCAATAAATACAGTCAGCGGCCTGTTAATCGGACAAAGAAAGCAAAAAATGATTTTGATGCATTTTTATCAGCACCGATCATAATGGATCATTTTGTGATGCCTGATCGTGAGACACGTAATGCCAGATAAGGTTTTTGTCGATTCCAATATTTTTATCTATGCCAAGATAAAGACGCAGGACGCTGAGAAACACATTGGCGCGCAAAGCCTTCTGCGTTCACTTGATAGACAAGTCATCATCAGTATTCAGGTGCTGAATGAGTTTTACAACACTCTCGTCAGGTTAGGTCTTGACGATGCCACTATTCAGAGTTTTCTTAAGCAGATTATGCAATCCGCCCTGACTCAATCCATCAACAAATCTACAATAGAACTGTGCTGGGAAATGCGGAACGGATACCATTATAGTTACTATGACAGTCTCATCCTTGCTTCAGCCTTTGAATCCAGATGCACCATCCTTTATTCCGAAGATATGCAACATGGACAGGTTATTGAGAAGACGCTGAAGATAGTAAATCCGTTTTACAGTGGACATGCATAAAAAAAGAATCTCATACATCTTTGGTACGCGCAATGTAGGCCGCGCTTGTGACCTCGCGTCACCTTCAGGTGGTCAGGTTATCAGGTTGTGTCCTCACGCGGTGGTAACTTGCAGGAAAATAGAACCGTCCCCTTTTCCTGCCAAAAGCTTGGCGACTAACTGCACTGTTGACGATGATTTTTCTGCCGGATTACACAACCGGAGATTGGAAGGCTGCTCGGCGGCATTGACTATAGCGCAGTGAGTCAAGCGCGTAAAAGAATACTTTTAAGAACACAACAAGAGCCTGAATTTGGTAAGAAATATGCGCTGCTTCAAAAACAATTGGCGCAAATGTCAAGAATAAAAATTTGACCCCAATATTCACTTCGGTCTCTCCCTAATGATATATGTTGTTCTTGCAACTCCATCAATATGGCTAAAAGTGCAATTTCGCCTTGAACTGGAGCTTAGAATTTGTGATAGTTCACAATTGTTTTTAGGAGGAATGAATGAAGAAAGCCTTAATCACGGGGGTATTATTACCGGACAATGCCAGATTAACTGCATTGGGAAAATTGCTTCGGAAATATAGTCTCGATGAACTGCCTCAATTAATTAATGTGCTATGGGGTAATCTCAGTTTTATAGGCCCAAGACCTCTCCTTATGGAATATCTACCCCGATATACGCCAGAGCAGGCCCGTCGTCATGAAGCCAAACCGGGGATCACCGGCTGGGCGCAGGTAAATGGTAGAAATGCTATAAGTTGGGAGGAAAAATTCAAACTCGATGTTTGGTATGTTGACCACCAGAGTTTTTTGTTGGATATAAAAATCTTATGGATGACCCTTATAAGGGTATTGAAGAGGGAAGGGATTAGTGCAGACGGACATGCAACGATGCCGGAGTTTACCGGTTCCCGTACGAATGGTGAATAAACATGGATAAAGGCGTTATAATAATTGGTGCAGGCGGGCACGCAAAAGTAGTTATCAGTACGCTCATTGCATCGGGTATTAAAGTCAATAAAATATTTGATGATAATCCCGATAAATGGGGGAGCTGCATTTTTGATATTGAAATTGCCGGTCCGCTTTCTAAGGTTGATCTTCAAAGTACGGAACCGGCCCTTACTGCCATAGGAGATAATAAAGTAAGAAAAGATATTGTGAGCCGATTCAGACACCTGCATTGGATCACTGTGGTGCATCCGAGCGCATATGTGGACCCAACGGTTTTTTTAGGAAAGGGAACGGTAGTGTTTGCAAATGCAGTGATCCAGCCGGACACATTTATCGGCGATCATTGCATAATCAATACTGGTGCAACGATAGATCATGATTGCCGGATTGGCAATCATGTTCATATCTCGCCAGGCGTAAACCTGGCAGGGGATGTGCAATTGGAAGATGGTGTCTTTTGCGGTATCGGCAGTAAAGTAATAAACGAAATAACCATTGGTAAGTGGGCAACTGTTGGGGCAGGCGCCGTGGTGATAAATGATCTGCCCGGATACTCTCTGGCAGTTGGTGTACCTGCGAAGGTAATCGGTTATGTTGAAGACGATAAATATTGATGTTTTAGCAAAACATGCCGGATTTCGATATGTTTTTTTGGTTTAATCAAAAGATAACATGAAGAAATATTTAGAAAATTACCTGATAAATGGGAATCCCTGTACTATCTTGTTGTTACTTCTTATCCCTACCTTTTTTATCCGGTATTTTCTTGCAAATGCCCAGATTATTGCTCCCGATGGAGTTCTCTATATTAAGGTTGCAAAGGATATTAGTTTAGGTAACTTTCAAAGTGTAACCGAGTACGGTTTTTTTAATCTTTACTCTTTTTTGATAGCCTTATTTCAAACTATTTTTCGTGATTGGGAACTTTCAGGGAAAATGGTCTCCATTGTTTTCGGCTCATTGACGATTATCCCTCTCTATTGCCTTGTAAGGGGATTATTTAATCAAAACGTAGCCATTGTGTCCGCATTATTTTATATCGTGCATCCTCGATTTGTGGAGTATTCCTCTGATGTGCTCAGGGAACCTGTATTCTGGTTTTTTTCTGTTGCCGCCTTGTGGCTGGCATGGGAAGGTATTTCCCGCAAAAAATACTTTCCATTCATTTTATCAAGCCTGGCAACTGGGTTTGCGATGTTTACCAGACTGGAAGGCGCTTTAATTTTCTTCATTGTTATCTTGTGGATTCTGTGGTTTCTTCTTAGTGACAAAAGGAACAGAAAAAAAAGTCTTCTCTATGCGTGTATTTTTGTTTTTTCTCTTCCTATACTGGCGTCCCCAGGGCTCATACTCTTGAAAAACAAGCTCCATAGGTGGGAAGCTGGGATTTCCATAAACAAGATCCCCGACTTAGTATATGGCAATAATCAACCATTGGAATTGGAGCCTGAGCTTCTTGGACGAGCTTCCGGTAAATTACAGGCATTTTTTGATCTTTCCACGAGACACCGCTATGCGGCTTTTTTTATGGAAGTTTTATATAAGTTTTTTAAATCCTTCAATGCAGTTCTTTTTTTATTATTTTTGTGCGGAATATACAAGCGGCGTTTTATTCCCTATTCGCAAAACGACAAAATGGTGCTTATCTGGTTTTCTGTAGTATTTTTAGGGTCTTTTTTGTATTTAACAAAAACGTATTATTTGGGTACACGTCATGGGTTGCTCATGGTCTTCCCTGCTCTGGTATGGGCGGGCATAGGTTTTTTTGAAATAAGAGAAAGGATGAGAAAATGGTTAGATAGCATAGGGCTATTTCAGAGATACGCTCGATTTGATACGATTTTCTTGTTTGTTCTCATATTGGTTATTTTAGTGCCCCAAACTGTTTCCTCCTACAGGTCAGATAAAGCAGAACTCAGGAAAGCCGGAGTTGTACTGAAACGTGAGGGTTTCTCAAAAACATTGTTTATGATACAACCTTCATTGAGCAGGGTTGCATTCTATGCTGATGCTGATACTGTCCAATTACCAAAAGAAGTTGATGATAATAAGATTACGGATTTTATAGATAAATATAAAGGAGCATTATTGGTTATTGACGAACGTACTATAGATGACTATGCGCCAGGCATTCGAAAGATTATTGCCCGAAATAAGTTTGAAAAACTGATATTACCCGAGATGAATCAATATCGGGAATATTCCTTTTTGATATATAAGATCAATTGAAGAAGATTAGATAAATATGAAACTATCCGGAAGCTGGAAAAGAACTGTTGTTATAGGCGGTGATGTGTTTTTGACCGCTTGTTCATACTGGTTTGCGTATCTTTTGCGTTTTAATTTCATTATTCCGGAGAATTACTATCAAAAACTCCTGGAGTCCATCCCGGTATTGATAGTAATGAGGATGATCTCGTTCTATTACTTCGAGCTTTACAGCGGGATCTGGAGATATGCTTCAATAAACGATTTAGCGAGGATACTGAAAGCGGTTGCGCTCAGCTCTTTTCTTTTTGTAACATACGTGACTTTTTTCTATAGACTTGCAGATTTTCCAAGATCGGTCTATATAATCGATTGCTTTATCATCATTATCTGTATAGGCGGGTCACGTTTTTTATACAGGCTTTCCCGGGAGTTCTATTTTACAAAAGGTAAAAACGGGAAGAAAGTTCTCATAATCGGTGCTGGTGATGCGGGAGAAATGCTGCTGAGAGAAATGCGACAAAATCCGAATATTGATTACGATATTATTGGGTTTCTCGACAATGATCCTGCAAAAAAAGGGAAAAGAATACACAATACCCCTGTTTTAGGGCTCGTTGATGAACTTGAAGGAATAGGAATGAAAGAGGTCATTAATGAAGCAATTGTCGCAATCCCATCAATTACCGGGAAGGAAATACGTAAGATTATATATCAGTGTAATAATATGGGGATTTCCTGTAAAACTTTACCCGCAGTCAGTGACATCCTGAACGGTAAGATTACGACAAGTCAAATTAGAGAAATACGAATAGAAGACCTTTTGGGGAGAGAACATATTGAGCTGAACAGGGAACAGATTCAAGAGTATCTTTCCGGCAAGAGGGTGCTTGTGACAGGGGCTGCGGGCTCGATCGGTCTGGAACTTTGTCGTCAGATTATCAAAGTCGGACCCGAAAAGATCATTCTCTTTGAAAGAATCGAAAATGAGCTCTACAATGTTGAAATGGAGTTTGCAGAAAACCTTCCTAACACCCCTTATATGTTAGTTCTTGGCGATATTCTCGATACAAACAGGCTTGAACGGGTAATGAATGAGCATAAACCCCAGGTGGTATTCCATGCTGCAGCATATAAGCATGTTCCCATTATGGAGGCCCACCCCTTGGAAGCAATAAGAAACAATATTTTTGGGACTTTAAACGTAGCGGAGGCGTCTGTAAGGCATAATGTTGAGAAATTTGTATTAATTTCTACAGACAAAGCAGTGAAACCGGCGAATATCATGGGGGCTACAAAACGGGTTGCAGAATTGATTTGTCAGGGTATGAATCAGGAACACAAGACGAAATTTATCGCTGTCAGGTTTGGAAATGTTTTAAATAGCGCAGGCAGTGTCATCCCACTCTTTAAGAAACAAATTACAAAGGGAGGACCGGTAACGGTTACAGATCCGGAAATGACGAGGTATTTTATGAGTATACCTGAAGCCACCCAACTTGTCATGCAGGCGGGTGCTATCGGCAAAGGCGGAGAGATTTTTGTCCTTGATATGGGTGAGCCGGTGAAGATTGTTGACCTGGCAACAGATATGATCAGGCTGATGGGTCTCCGGGTCGGTGAAGACATTGACATCACATACACTGGACTCAGACCGGGTGAAAAAATCCATGAGGAATTGGTATCCCAGGAAGAAGAAATGGAAAATACCCTTCATGAGAAAATTATGCTCGTGAAGACAACCCCTGTTGACTGGGTGAGTTTCAGGAACAAAATGGACGAGTTGCTCCAGAATATAAATGGCTTTAGCCACGAAGAAATTAAGAAGATGCTCGCTTTATTAATTTCAGATAATAACGGAGATGTATGAGAATAATTAACGCAGAATTTGTAAAAAGTATGGTCACCGTTGAGTTGGTCGAAACCGTTGATGTGCCGGAGATCTGTTTCATTGGCAGGTCGAATGTTGGCAAATCATCTATGATTAATAGCCTTGTAATGCGAAAGATCGCACGTACGAGTTCTACTCCTGGCGCGACGAAACTGATCAATATTTTTGATGTTTCTTGTGAATTAAAGGGAGAGAGAAAATCTGTCATTTTTTCTGACTTTCCCGGTTTTGGTTTTTCAAAAGTATCAAGGGATGTTTCCCGAAACTGGCAGGCGATGATTGAGAACTATATTTTGAAAAATCCCAAGATAAGAACAATCATATGGCTTTTTGATATACGACGGGAGATAGATGAACTGGACAGAATGCTCATAGATTGGCTTTTTAAAAATAATCTGGAATTTTGCATGGTCCTTACGAAGTGCGATAAAGAAACACAAAGTAATATTGCGAAAAAGAAAAGGGTTTTCAAAGAGTATCTTGAAAACAGACAAGTCCTAATTTATTCTGCAAAGACAGGAGCGGGAAAAAAGGAGCTTCTCTCCTACATGGCCGAAGCTATCGAATAAATTTTCTTTTCCGCCCTGGCGGTGTCAATCTGCGGTCTTGCTTGTGCGGCGTACATAAGTACACCTCCGCACAATCCCTTGATTGCCCCGCGACTTCTCGCGGGGTAGTTCGTTGCCTTGCCAGAACGAAAAATCCCTCCTTTCCGATTCGGAAACCAAGCGCCACTCATCCTGAGCTTCTTGATAAAAACGAATAAAATTAAATACATTGCCTCAAATCATTAAGGTTAAATATTGATTTAAATAAATAACCTTTTGATTCAATTGCTTCTTTTCCTCCGTCAAGCCTATCAAGCAGCGCAATAACCCCTACCACGTTATACCCTTCCTTTTCTGTAACCTCGATTGCTTTTAGTGATGATCCTCCTGTGGTGACGACATCTTCGAGGATTACTACCTTCATTTCCTTCTTCAGATTTTTCGCTCCTTCAATCCAAAGATTTTTCCCATGTCCCTTTGGTTCTTTTCTGATAAAGAATCCTGCCAGATTATCTTTCAAAGCATATGAATTGAGGATGACGGCACAGACGAGAGGATCTGCTCCGACACTGACCCCGCCTACGGCGTCTATGCCGGGTATCTCACGGACCATCTTATACATTATGCTGCCAGTAAGATACATGCCTTCAGGATTGAGGGCAGTTTCTCTGGCATCGATGTAGAAAGTACTTGTTTTGCCGCTTTTTAAAAGAAACTCTCCTTCTTCATAGGAAAGCCTTTTCAGTATCTTCAAAAGTGTTTCTCGTTCGTCTGTCATTTTTCACCTCTCGAAAATAGTTCCATCTGACCAAGTTCCATTCCCCATGGAAATTTTGATGGATATGTACCGGAAAAGCATGCATCGCAGTATTCGTAGTTGCCGTTACCGAGGGCAGCTTTCATACTTTCAATACTCAGATATTGCAATGTGTTGGATCCTAAGTATTTGTTTATTTCCTGGATAGTATGGGAAGACGCAATAAGCTCAGACCGCGAAGGGGTATCGATGCCGTAAAAGCAGGGATATGCTGTGGGGGGTGAACTGACCCGGAAATGGATTTCCTTTGCACCGTATTGTCGGAGCATCTTAATGATCTTCCTGCCTGTTGTTGCCCTTACGATGGAGTCATCAATAACGACGATCCTTTTGCCTTTGACGATGTCGCGCATGGCGTTAAGCTTCAATTTAACGCCGAAATGGCGTATGGAGTCTTTTGGTTCAATAAATGTCCTTCCCACGTAATGATTTCTGATGAGGCCCAGTTCAAAGGGGATGCCGGTTTCCTGTGAATATCCGAGAGCAGCCCCGATACCGGAGTCAGGTATGGGAATCACCATATCGGCATCAACAAATGTGTCCCGCGCAAGTTGCCGGCCCAGATCTTTCCTGACGCTGTAAACGGTCTTGCCGAACATATAGCTGTCCGGCCGCGCGAAATAGATATATTCAAATATGCAGTATTTTCGCTCCTTTTTCTTAAAAGGTGTATATGATTTTATGCCTTTTTCGTTGATGAGCAGGATTTCACCGGGCTCAATCTCTCGCAGGTATTTTGCGCCAACAAGGTCAAAAGCACATGTCTCACTGGAGACAATGTAAGAATCTTTTAGTTTCCCAAGGACAAGCGGTCTGAAACCGAGAGGATCACGGGCTGCAATAAGTTCTTTATTGGTAAGAATGACCATGGAATATGAGCCCTCAACCCTGTGCAGGGCGCTGATGAGGCGTTCTACCGTTGAGTCTTCATGGGAAAGGGCGATGAGATGGATAATGACTTCTGTGTCGGAGGTGGACTGGAATATTGAGCCGTAATTCTGGAGTTCCTCCTGAATAATCCTCGCATTGGTAAGGTTACCGTTATGAGCAATGGCGAGATTTCCTTTCGCGTATTCCACGACGAGCGGCTGTGCATTGCCGAGATTGCTTGAACCGGAAGTCGAATACCGCACATGTCCGATGGCAGAGCCGCCCTCAAGTTTTGCCAGGACATTTGCACGAAATATATCGGATACGAGCCCCATTTCCCGATGAGATTTCATTGTATAGTCGTCGGTGCTCGCAATACCGGCGCTTTCCTGTCCTCTATGCTGAAGGGCGTGAAGTCCCAGATAAGTCATATTTGCCGCGTCTTTATGATTAAAAACTCCGAATATCCCGCACATTTATTGAGTACCTCGTTCTTGTTTTTGCATTTCATCGATGAAATAACTGATAATGTCCTCGTCAATGAGGCAAAAGATAATCTCTTTCAGGGTTGTTGTGTTCTCTGTAATGAATTTGAAGGTTTCTTCGACAATAATATGGGCGCACTGATTCTTGGGGAACCCGAATGTCCCGGCGCTTATGGCAGGGAAGGCGATAGACTTGAATGCCCTTGATGTGGCCATATTTAAAACGTTTTTCATGGCGCTTCGTAGTTTGTTCTCTTCATCGCCTTCACCGAAGCGGGGCCCAACAGCATGAATAATGTAGGGTGCTTTTAATTGTCCACCTGAAGTGATTGCGCATTTTCCTACAGGCACATACCCTATGGCATCACTTTCTTTCTGGATGATGGGACCACCTTTTCTCGCGATGGCACCCGCAACGCCTCCACCGTGCTGGAGAGAGGAATTGGCCGCATTAACAATAGCGTCAGTCTTCATTTCCGTAATATCGCCTATTATGATGTTGATCTCTGTGTCTTTGAGAAAGGTTGTTTTCAACTTTTGCATGGTCTCGAATGATCTAAGATTTAAGTTAATACGGCAGTCATAGGTTTTCCAGTCATGGTCTATCCGGGATGTCGGGAAACAGCGAATAGGAAATAAAAGCGTCTTTTCATGTTCTCTAGTCACGGGTTGTGTATCATTGCCATTTAAAAGGATGCTTTAATATTGTAATATAAAAAATGAAAATGGGAAAGAGAAATGAGTGTCGATAACTTAAAAATAGCAGTTTCTCAGTTAAAGGGTGTTGGTCCTAAAATCACCCGGAGCATGGAAGAAAAGGGCATTAAAACCATTGAGGATTTATTCTATCTCCTCCCTCTGCGATACCTGGACCAGAGAACGATCCATCCTATTAGCGGATTAAAAGAGGGGGAACGGGGGAATGTTATTGCCCGTGTCATTGCATACAGGTCACTCTTTTTCAGACACACCCGCAAAAAAGGCTACGAAGCGGTTGTTGAGGATGAAACAGGGACTATTTCTCTTAAATGGTTTCAATGGTCCCCATCGTACCTGAAAAGGGTTTGCGAGAAGGGTGTCTTTCTTTTTCTGTCCGGGCAGGTGAGTAGATTCGGTGAGACCCTCCAGATGGTCCATCCCGATGTTGTTGTCCTTGATGATGAAACAGAAGCGGATGATCTCAAAAAGGTTACTCCCCTTTATTCTCCAATAGACGGCATCAAACAGGGCACTTTAAGGAAGTTGATACAGGACGCCCTGGAGCGCTATGCCGATGACACGAAATCTGTCTACCCTGAAAGTATAGAAATGCGTCATCGCCTTACTCCCCTGCCTGAGGCGCTGAGAAAGATCCATTGCCCTGAAGAGGATTTGTACTCAGATGGTCCCAGGCACAGATATATGGAACGTCTCATCTTAGAGGAGTACCTGCTTTTTCAGTCAGCCCTCTGGATACACAAATCAGTGCGGAGGAAAGAGAAGGGGATTTCTTTCCGTGCTCAGGGATCTTTCCATAAAAAATTTGTGAAAAACTTACGCTTTGAACTGACCGATGCCCAAAAAAGGGTTATTAGTGAGATTGAGGGCGATATGTCGGGCCCCGAACCCATGAACCGCCTCCTCCAGGGCGATGTCGGTTCCGGTAAGACCATCTGCGCCGTCATTGCATCCTGTATAGCTATTGACAACGGGTACCAGGTGGCCTTTATGGCGCCAACAGAAATCCTTGCAGAACAACACTATCTCACTATCCACCGGTTTTTTGAAATGCTCAATATAACCATTGCTTTTTTACGGGGTAATATGGGGAAAGAACGGAAACCTGTCCTCAATGGTATAAGGAACGGAGAGATTACCGTCATTGTCGGTACTCATGCCATCATCCAGAAAGACGTCGCCTTTAATAAACTTGGTCTCATTGTTATCGACGAGCAGCATCGTTTTGGCGTACTCCAGAGGAGACTACTCATAGAAAAGAGCATCACCCCCGATGTGCTCATGATGACGGCAACACCCATACCGAGAACACTCTCCATGGTTGTTTACGGGGACCTCGATGTCTCTGTCATTGATGAGATGCCCAAGGGAAGACAGCCCATAGTAACAAAGGTCTTTCTATACGATGTAAAGGAAAAGGTCCACGCATTGGTAGAAAAAGAGATCACAGGGGGGCACCAGGTCTTTATAGTGTATCCTCTTATTGAGGAATCTGATAAGGTTGATCTTCTCAATGCAACGCAAATGTTCGCCTATTTCCGGGATTCACTGTTTCCCGACTACAGGATAGGTCTTCTTCATGGAGCCATGAAGGCTGAAGAAAAAGAAAAAACCATGGCACTATTTAAGGATGGTGTAATTGATATACTTGTCTGCACAACAGTCATAGAAGTGGGTATCGATGTTCCCAATGCCACCATGATTGTCATCGAACATGCCGAGAGGTTCGGTCTTTCCCAGCTTCACCAGCTTCGGGGACGTGTTGGCAGGGGCGCTCATCCATCAAAGTGTGCTTTGATAACCTCCTCGTGCAGGACAGAGATTGCAACAAAAAGACTCCGCATTATGGAAAAGACGAATGATGGATTCAAGATTGCCGAAGAAGACATGCTGATAAGGGGAGTTGGGGATATGCTCGGAGTAAGGCAATCGGGTATTCCGAAATTCAGGGTTGGCGATATCATCCGGGATATGGATATTATGCTTCATGCGAGAAACATTGCCGAGGAATCCTTACCAGAGCTTAAGGCGGTAGATGTGAAAAAGATAAAAGAGGCTATTAGGGACCGGTGGGGAGAAGATTTTCACACTATTGCGTAGAATAAAATATGTGAAATTAAGCATGCAGAATTTCAAATGAAAGACAAAAATATGAAGATTTATGATAAATTAATTGTACATTAAATCCAAGGGGGTCATTGATGAGGAAAGCAAAGATTGTCTGTACAATCGGTCCTGTGACATCAGGTAAAAAAGCCATTGAATCGCTCATTACCTGCGGAATGGATGTTGCCCGCCTCAATTTCTCTCATGGCGATTATCACTTTCACGAAGATGTGATAAAAAAGATCAGGAATACATCGCAGAAACTCGGGAAGCCTGTTGCCATCCTTCAGGACCTTCAGGGGATAAAGATCAGGGTGGGTAAACTGAAAAACGGTAAAGTGCATCTTGTGAAAGGCGAGACGGTCCGTATACAGAAGGGTGACGGTACAGGTGACGAAAAAGAAATTTATATCGATTACCCCTGGCTCATGAAAGATGCTCACGCAGGCGATGTTATTTTAATTGATGATGGGTTGATAATGCTTCAGGTGACTGCAAAAAAGAAAGAACTGTTAACGACAACGGTCCTGGAAGGAGGAGTCTTGCGGGAACGAAAAGGCGTTAATCTTCCTCACATGAAGGTAAGCGCGCCTTTTTTCACCGCTAAGGACAGGGCTGACCTTGAGTTTGGTATAACCATGGGTGTTGATTATGTGGCCCTTTCATTTGTCAGGAGTGCTGAGGACATAAGGATCGTCAAAAAATGGCTCATTGATAAAAATGTTTCCGTCCCGATCATCGCTAAGATAGAGAAGGGAGAAGCTATTGATGATATTGAAAACATCCTCGAAGAAGTAGAGGGGATCATGGTGGCCAGAGGTGATCTTGGCGTTGAAATGCCTCTTGAGGAAGTGCCTATGTTCCAGAAAATGCTCATTAAAAAGGCAAATGAGAAGAGACGTCTTGTGATCACAGCAACACAGATGCTTGAATCCATGACAGGACATTCACATCCCACACGGGCAGAGACAAATGATGTTGCTAATGCCGTCATTGATGAAACAGATGCGCTTATGCTTTCGGCAGAAACATCTGCCGGCAAATATCCCTTTGATGCTGTGAAAGTTATGGACAGGATTATTACTTTTACGGAAGATACCGGTAAGAATCTTTTAAAAAGGATTGACGCTCGTTCTCCTTCCGACGCCATCTATGGTTTTCCTGAAGCTGTTGCCCGTGCTGCCTCAAGGGCTGCAAGGGACGTAGGGGCTTGTTGTATTGTTGCTTTTACCCAGTCGGGCTTTACGGCCCGCCTTATCTCTAAATTCAGGCCCGGAGTACCGATCATCGCATTTTCCCCGCAGGAGATTGTTGTGAGACAGATGGCCCTTTATTGGGGTGTGTTCCCGCATCTTGTAAAGCGTATGGAGAATACCGATGAAATGGTGAATAAAGTAGATACGCTCGTCATTGGCCTTAAACAGGCAAGAAAAGGCGACCGGATTGTTATCGTTGCCAGCCACCCGCCGTCTTTAGCAGGCAAAACGAATTTCATGAAAATGCATATCGTGGGAGAAAGCCCATAACGGTGAAACCATCACAATTATATTATGTAATGAAGATGTTTTTATTCTCCAAAATATGTGTCGGTTTCAATGGCCAGTTTTTTGTCTTTCATCTTCTGCACCAGTTCATGTTCGTCAAGAGCGAAGAAGGGACTGATTTCAATGGTGACTTCAGACCCCACAGTGACACCCGCTTTTCTGAGCCAGTCTTTGCTTAAGGCAATCATAGCAGAGCGGGCTGTCTTGGGTGAATCAACGCCTTCTTTATTTTTAACCGGAGCAAATTCCTCATCTCTTTCTATTTCCATGCAGCAGGTCCTTGCAGCCAAGGGAATTGCGTCAAAGACAAAGGTTTCAAATTTCCAGATATCGAGGTTTTGCAATTTTCCGGTCCTGTCTGTTATATCAGCTCTTTTTTTAGCGCAATGATAAGGGAGGGCGAAGCCGTGATCGTTGATTCTTTTAACAAAAGGAAGAGAAAAGAGGTGAATTGCTGTATTGCCTGCCCAGTAGAGGATATTCCCTCTATCATCGAGGGCTGACATATATTCAGGGCTCAAGTCGCTGTATTCGATAATGGCATCTCCATTCCTCCCGGATACATAGACGCCTACCTTTTCTTCAATGCTTTTTCTCCGCACAACCTTTGTGGAGACATCTGCCCCAGCAATTGTATGATAACCGAGAAAGACGGGGTCCGCAATTTTCACAAGAGGGTTATCGACCTGGCAGTAAAAGAGTTCTGTAATCCCCGTTTCAGTGAGCATGTCGAGGATACCGGAATCATAAAGACCTTTCAGAGAGCCGCCGTGCCCGTTAGGGTTTGTAAAAAGGCTGGTGTTGGTTTGTAACGCAAGCTTTCCACCGGGTGTGATGGCGGGAAGCATGTCCTGCTTGAAAAAATGAAGGGTCTCCTGTCCAAGGCCAAAGTGGTCATGTATTTCAAAAAACCTTATTGTATCGTCGTGGTTTTCGTCGCTTGTCATAATCAGAAGAGGGATATCCGTTCCATAGCGTCCTGACAGTGCCTTCACCTGTTCAGCGAAGAGTTGAAAGAGCGGCTTATTTTTTATAGGCGAAATCGGATAAATGCCCTTAGGACCATCGAACCCAAGGCGCGAACCCTGACCTCCGGCTACGATGAGTACAGCAACTTTTCCATCCCTGAGGAGAATTTTCCCTGCTGCTTTCGCTTTTTTTTCCTGTTCTTTTTCTTCATTTATCCGGGGTGTTGGAACAATAGAAGCCGGTTTTATGGTCTGTCCAGGGGGCACCGCGCAATCTTGAAGGGAGAATTGTTTATGAAGCTCAAAAACAACTTTTAAGTCCAATCCTTCAAGGTTTTTGAAAAACAGGTCTTCTTCGTGGGGTTTGAGCCCCTTGCAATATTCAATAATTTCCTGTTGCCCATATGTGGCAAGCAATTCAATGAGGTCTTCTTTTTTCATGTCGCGTCCAATCCAATAGCATTATATAGTTGCTTATCATTATAAATAATTTACCGGAAAAAAGAAGAAAAATTCTGTTGAGAAGGTCTTTTATTTGGCACAAGATTGTATGAAAGGGGTTTCGTGATGCGCGGCTCAAGGGGGTTTATGATGCCTGAAGTTCGTTTAAATAGTATTACCGGTGATTGGGTCATTATTGCTACGGAATGTGTAAAATGACCGGAAGAGTTTGTCCGGAAAAAAGAGAAGAAAGAGCTGCCCGCACATTTTGAGTTCCATAAATCCTTCCTGTGTCGGCCGTGCTCCGCGATAGAGTGTGTCGGAGACTTTATAAAAATTGGGTAAACCATTTTTTTGGATCGCGGCCGCCCAACGAGAGTGGTCTTCGGCGGTAGTTTTCGCATGGCCCGGATAAAGGACTGCAAATGAGCAGTGTATAACTATAACAAGAATGATAAAAAGGAAGAGCGTTTTTAGGGATCTTTTCCGATACATGTCAGTGACAAGATTATATTTTTTTATAAAATAAAAAGCAATTGACCCTTTCCTTATCATTTTCTTCTAAATTCTCTTGCATTCTCCTGTTCCGTTTGATAGCATGAGAAAAAAATATACCTCACGGTTTTTTATATGGCGGGAAAAGTTATTATGATAATGAAGGACAGTCCCGTCCGTGGACATTGAGTGCAGGCTTGTCATATCCATACAATCAGGTTGAGGAGGTATAATGGTAAAACGGAAATTTTTATATATCCTGGCAGTTGCTTTCTTTATTTTTAGCACAGGATGTAGTGGTGTCCTTACAAAGACACAGGTAAAGGAAATCAATAAATTTGCAGTTGCGGCAAAAGGTTACAGTGAAATGCCGGGGACTGTCATAGCGGAACATGCCAGGATTAGAAAAACCAGACAGATACTTCTGGCCTCGACGTATTCTGATGGGAAAGAGGCCCTTGGATTAATTGAAACTGCTCTATCGCAGCAGGAAATGTTTACAGCAAAGGGACGTCAAACTGATGCAGCTCTGCAGGTTTTAAAAGACTACGCTGACTTATTAGTGAAGCTTACCTCGGACAACTTCACAAATGAGCTCCAAGTCAGTTGTGAGACCCTTGGAAAGAGTATAGACAAGGGAATCGGGCAGTATAATAAGGCAAAGGATGCAGACCTGGGTCTCTTCGGTTCCGGTGTGGCAGCAATCATTCGAGGGATCGGAGGCATCTACATTCGCAGTGAGCAGGAGAAGGCCCTCAGACAAGCTATCACCACAGCGGATCCTGTTATCCACTCAATGACAGCTACAGTCGAGGAAATAATGGCATTGTATCTCGATGCGGATCAACTTAAGAATATAAAAGGCCTGACCATTGAGAAAGGGCAGCCGGAATTGATACCGACCGGTCTTCTGATCCAGGAAAAGAAGGATATTATGGATAAATACAGAACAACAGCCGGGCGGTATGAAGGCAAACAGCCACCGAACCTTCCCTTGATTGTTGCAGATGAAATAGAAGCTTCAGATAATGCAGCCCTTCTTGCGGCAAAGACGCTCAAGGCTGCCAACTCGTATCGGCAAGCCCACGCCGTGCTTTCCAAAATAGTATTGGAGAAACAGGAATTACCTGATGTGATCGAAGCAGTACAGGTGCTGGTTGACGAAGTGAAAGCAGCCCAAGAGTTGAAAAAAAAGTTAGATAAAAAATAAGGGGGGGGAGCGAGATGTTCGAGGAAGAGAAACTCACTACTGCGCTTCAATTGGTGCGGGATGCAAAGAAAACAATAAATGAAACAATGGAATCAGCGAGCGGAGAACAGGGAAAGGTGTTGGAAAAACTGAGTACCTGTATGGAAAACATAGAAGGTGACCTCGTTGCCTCTGCGCTTGATGAGAAGATCGCGAAATTGCGAGGATACAAGAAAGAGCTGGAAAGCGTAAACGCAGAGATCAAAGAGAATATGAAGGAATTGAAAGCTGTTTCCGATAAAGTGGCTATGGCTGGAGAGGCGCTTGGTAAACTCATCGATGTCATCGGTAAGGTGGCCGATCTTCCTGGACTTTAGTTAAAGCATAATCACATGAAACGTTAGAAGGCTGTCCGGTTTGATAGAGGGGCAACTCCATTTTATTAATGATCCACGTGAATAGGGTTTGCTGGGTAATAAACAAGCCTGTCAAAGTGCTGATTGTGGTTGTCAAACATTACTCTAATGACTCAAATAACTGTTTGGCGCCGACATGCTTTGGATTAATGGATAAGACAAATTGCAGTCTTTGTTTGATTTCTTCAGTTTTCTCAATATCGAGGTTTGCCTCATTTTCAATATACTGGAGTCTGGCAAGATTGAAATGCACGTCTTCCTGATAGTTATTAATTGAGAGCGATTTTCCATAAGCATAAATGGCATATGTGACACTTCCCAGTTCTTCATAAATGGAGCCGAGGTGATTCCAGCCCTCGACATTATCTTCGTTTAGTTGGACAACTTGCGAAAAGCATTCATAGGCATCCACGTGTTCCCCTTGCTGAACGTAAAGGCACCCCAGGTTAAAGAGGGTCTTCAAGTGACGGGGATCAATATTGAGGGTATCTTTGTATTTTTCTATTGACTCGTCGAACATATCATGCCGGTCGTAGAGAGAAGCAAGGTAGAAGTGGGGTTGGGCGGCATTTGGATCGATGCTGATTGCTTTTTCCCAGAGTTCGATTGCGCCGTTATAATCTCCCTGAATCTCCGCGATATGTGCAAGATTGATAAAGGAATCAATATGTCTCGGATCGTGTTTTAAGGCAAGTTCATACATTTGTTTCGCGCTGCCGAAGCGCTCCATCTTCTCATATGCAAAGCCGAGATTATTATATGCTTCAATATTGTCAGGTTCCAGCTGAGCAACTTTTGCGAAATATTTAAGGGCTTTTTCGAAGTCTTCTTTTTGAAGGTATATAAGCCCGAGATTGACATACGCATCGGTATATTGGGCATCGAGCTGTATGCATTTCTTGTATGCTTTTATTGCTTCATCGAGTGATGGTTCCAGCAGATGGTAATGGTAAGCTTCCTGAAACCACTGCTGGGCAGTCTTTTTTACCACAATCCATTCTCCATGAATGCAGTTTGAAGATGCATAGGGTTATTGAAATACATTTTTAATTTATATAACTTTATCCGGGACAATGTCAGTCTCATGTTAGCAAAGCAACACTTTGTTGTCAAGAGCAAAAGCCGGAAAAAGGCTGAGGGACAGCCCATAGATCGAGAAACCACATTGGAGGTGAGTGGCGCCGGTGTCATATGTGCTTAATGATGTTTTTGAGATTTTTTGAATCTTTTCTATCAATTCTATTGTCTTTATAGAAAATCTTTTCCAGTTCAGACACAAAGTAGTACGCATTGGCGTTATCTTCTTTGTCCTCAATAGTATGGACAAATTCCTCAAGCCCCTGGGAAGTGGTTTTTCTGTAGCCTTTTCTCTCCATTTTTCTGAGAAAGCGGGAAAGTATTTTTTCCTCTTCTGTTATTTTCTTTGAGAAAAAGGACCTGATATTGAGAGTAACAAACGCTATCACTGCAATGATGATGAGAAATACAAACAATTGTCTTTTTTGTATATGGAAAGGCAGGGAAGGTTTCTTCAATCCTTTTATTATGGTATGACCAATTGATAGTTGTTTTTCAAGATTGTAGTTTATAACAATAGTGTACCAGTAATAGTTAATCGTGTCGAAAAGAAGACTCATTTTCAAAAACATATTTCCCTTCAGGGGAAAGGAGAACATATCTGCAGATGCAGGTGTTGGGTCCAGACGCACCCATCCTTTATGTGGCAGATAAGCTTCTACCCAGACATGGGCATTTTTTTGGGGGACCAGATAGTACTTCCCGACATTGTTATAATATCCGCCTCTATATCCTCCAACCATTCTCGATGGGATTCCCGAGACCCTCAGCATAATGGCCATGGCAGAGGCGAAGTATTCGCAGTTGCCGTATTTGGATTCAAAAAGAAACGCTTCAAGAGGGTTTTTTGAAATGGGAAGGCCCTGCAAAGAATACCTGTATTGGCCTTTGTTCAGGTATTGAAGAAGGGTCCGCGTATTTCCTTCGGGATTTTGTTGTGTTGTAAGAGAGTTAGTAAGGGCGATAATTTTCAGTGATAGATCCTGAGGTATCTGGAGGTATTTATTTTCATCGATCCTTTCTTCATAAATAGCATCAGAGATGAGAGACGTTGTTTCGTATCGGACTCTCCGCTCTATCGGGCTCGATGAAGTAAAGGTGAGATCTTCGAGTTTTTTTACGTTTTTGTGAGAAACGAAGAGAGGTTTATCGAGACAGAAAAGATATGAATTTTGATATGGCTCAAGGTAGATGGTTTGTCGCACACTCCTGCCTGTGATAAAAGGTTTCGAAGATGCACCTCCGGGAAAAGCCTTTTTTGCAGTTGCCCTCCAGGATGTTCCATCAAAATAGTCGAGTGTGATGCCTCTCCAGTATAAGTCTTTTTCATCAATCATGTCCATGGTGGCCCGGAAGATAATACTGGTATCCTCCTGGATATCTGAAACTTCTCCAAGCCGCACCTTGTCGGTAAATCCTGTTTTTGCTTTGTCAGGTCTATTGAGAAAATCGAGGAGTGGGTACTGACTTCTGGGGAGTATAACGAACATGACAACTGAAAGGGGAATTGCCAGTAACGGTATCCAAAGGCATTTCAGAATGATTCTTTTGATGGTCTGTTGTGTAAGTTCCAGCTCGGGTTCCTGGGCATAATACGTAAGAAAAATAAATGAGATAGAGAGAATAAATACGAAGAGCAGAACATATATAATAAAGATGATTCCGAGGGCCAAAAGTCCCATACCGGAAAGGAGAAAAAGAGATATGGCGTAGATCTGCATATAATCCCGCACCTGTTTTTGCTCGAGGAATTTTATACCAAGGAGCATGAGCAACGCTTCCAGCATTTGTGTTACAAAGTCATTGAGATTGAATATAAAGAGGAAAATCACAATTATCACCAGGGAAGCGGCGGTCAACATCCATCGTGATATGACTAATTTCCTGAATTCAAAGTAGAGCGATGCGGCGAACATAAAAAGAAATAGAAAGGAATACAGGGGATTGATATGGATATAGAGTGCAATAAAGGAGAGTATGCCGATAAGATATGTCAGTGCTTTTACAACATAGACAATTTTCATACGCTGGAAAGTGATTGCAGGCATATGATTATCTTAACCGTACATCCATGATATACATAACGTTGTGGCTCATTGAGTTTCCCATATTTCCATAGAGTGGTCCTGTTTGTCTGTTCCGTATAAGGCAAGTGCCCGCAGCAGGCTGATCTTATGGTTCGGTGAAACATTAGGCGGGTAGAATGAGCCATTTATTTTCAAGCCTACAGGTATATGTTTCTTGGAGAGCTGGACAACGGTATATGCGATAGAGGAGATCTTCTCTTCGATATTTTGAATGGGGACTTTCTCGAAGTCTATGATGATTGGCCGATATGTAAGAGAAGAGAGTTCCTTTGTCTTCACCTTTCCCGTTTTTGCTGTTGCCTTCCAGTGTATATATTTTAAGGGATCGCCGCGGACATATTCCCTGATTGAAACGACATCCGATTCATACCCTATTTTATCCGATAGTCTTTCGCTTTTCCCTCTTGTTTTCTGCTGATAGAGAGAGGACAATTCACATGGTTTAAGGACCGGGAATATAATGAAATGGAAGGCATGATGAAGCTTTTTGTAACGTGTAAAGAAATTAAATGGGAAAACGGAATGGATAAGGGGATCGCTTACACTATAAAGCCCCCGTTTTTCGAAGGAGACAGTGGTATAGGACGATAATTCACTGCCATTGTCAACGAAAGGAAAAAAAATTCCGAATCTGTCTGTTTTTAATCGGATAAGAAAAGCTGGCAGCAACTTCCTTACATTTTTCAGGGTGATCTTTAAAGGAAATGGGGCCCCGGCATAAATTTCTTGAGGAATGTCAATGGTGAAGTCGAGTTTTGAAAGGTTGGTTTTTCCAAAAAAACCGGAGATACTCATGAAGCTCAAGAGTACTGCTACGATAATGTAAATCAGGTTATTATTTGTGTTTGTTGCGGCTATCCCCAGGAAGATGGTGAGGATAATGTAAAGAAAGCCTGCCTTGGAGATCTTGATTACAGGGGTGTTGGTATTGCGTCTATGATAGATTTTACTATCTCCCTTTTATTAAGGTTCTCATACTCTTCTTTGAATATAACCCTGTGGGGTATGGTATATTCGGCCAGTTCTTTAATATCTTCGGGGATCACAAAATCTCTTCCGTGAAAATATGCATTTGTTTTTGCCGTATTTGTTATGGTTAGGGCGCCCCGCGTTGACAGACCTGCGACAAGATAATCGCTTTCCCTTGTAGCATGGAGGATTGAGAGGATATACTCAAGTATCTTCTCTGAGACGTAGACATGTTTTATTATGTCTTCTTGTATGAGGGTCGCTTCGTCCTGATTTACAATAGGCTCGATGAGATATATATCTTCCCGTTTGCTGCCCATCCTCAATATATCTCTTTCCGCGTCCCTTGAAGGATAACCGATACCGATTTTCATCATGAACCGGTCGAGTTGAGATTCGGGGAGCGGAAATGTTCCAAACTGCTCTGTCGGGTTCTGAGTGGCAATGACGCAAAATAGTTTCGGGAGTTTATATGTTTTCCCTTCAATAGTGACCTGTTTTTCTTCCATGGCTTCCAGGAGTGCGCTCTGTGTTTTCGGAGTTGCCCGGTTGATTTCATCGCAGAGGACAATATTATTGAAGATGGGACCCGGATGAAATTCGAACTCGCCGCTCGTTTTGTTGTATATCGATAAGCCGGTAATATCTGTCGGCAGAAGATCACTGGTACATTGGATCCTCCCGAAGTTAAGCCCCAGAGACTTGGCGATGCCGATGGCGAGGGTAGTTTTTCCAAGCCCCGGAAGGTCTTCTATGAGCAAGTGCCCCTTTGAAAAAAACGATATCAGCGAGAGGCTGAGCGGTTTTTCTTTTCCCTGAAGATAGCTGGAGAGGGATCTTGTGATGTAATCAATCTTGTGAGAATAGCTTCCCATCTCTTGTCTTGTACGTTTCCTCTTTAAAATTGTAGCATATTATTGTCATAAAGAGTTTGATTTACAGCACAGTTTGACAAAAATGTCATTTTCATATTCAATTATGGTCATGCCGCTTCCGAAATTCCCCGATTTTAAGCCCTTTGAACTTGAAGACCGACGTTTCATTTATGATCTATTGCGGAATTATAAGTCCGAAATGTCTGAAATAACCTTTACCAATCTTTTTATCTGGCGCGCGCATTATGGCTTTCGATGGTCGGTCTATAAAGACTGGCTTCTTCTTATTTGCACGGAGGCTGAAGGGGGTTTGTATGCCTTTCAGCCGATTGGGCCGCCTTCGCGGAAAGAAGCTGCCATAAGTCTGCTGGAGTGGCTCCGTGACGAAAATAAGATAGAAGACCCCCGCATAGAAAGGGCTGACAAAAGACTCCTTTCCGAATTGGGGGGCACGCAAAACCTTGCCATTGAACCGCTGCGGGATCATTTTGATTATGTCTATCGCAGAGAGGACCTTGTGCGGCTTGTCGGCAGTAAATATCGCTCAAAGAGAAATCACATAAACCAGTTCCTTCGTTTTTACACTTATGTCTATGAACCCTTGGAGGACAGGCATATCAATGATTGTCTAGTTCTGCAGGAGAAGTGGTGCAAGATGAACCGTTGTAAAGAAGATTTGGATCTTTTCGGCGAGCACGAAGCAATCCGCGAAGTACTCACGCATCATAATACACTGCAGGTATGTGGTGCGGTTATCCTTATTGAGGGAAGGGTAGGGGCCTTTACGCTGGGAGAGAAACTCAATGATGATACTGCTGTTATCCATATAGAGAAGGCAGACCCGGAAATCCCCGGCCTCTATCCGCTCATCAATCAGCAATTCTGCGAAAACATTTGGCAGGATGTAACGTATATCAACAGAGAACAGGACTTGGGACTCCCTGGTCTCCACAAAGCAAAACTTTCCTACTATCCTGATCACTTTGTCGAGAAATTCCGGATTAAAATGCCGTAAATCGTGAATAGTTGTTAGTGGATAGGAAAACCATTCACGATTTACCATTCACGATTTCACCCCCGCCATGGCGGACGGCTGACAGGATGAACGAATTCTATGAGGAAGGGCTCCTCCCATGTGATGTCATTGCGGAATATCTGTTCGAGCCCTTTCAGGGTTTTTGTTCTTTTTGCTTTGATATCGAATGCGCGTGCGATCTTTATAAAATCGGGATTTGTAAGATCCATTGAATGTTGAATACCATAGCGGTCAGCCATAGCGTCTTCAAGTATGGCAAAACTGCTGTTGTTATGTAAGAAGATGACAATGGGGATATTATATTGTTTTATCGTGGCCATTTCTCCAATGGACGGAAGCAACCCTCCATCACCGCATAAAGCGATACAAGGTCTTTCGGGCTTGCCGAGTTTTGCGCCGATGCTTGCCGGAAAAGAGTAAAAAATAGGTGAAATACCGCGGGGCATAAGAAAGCCCTTTTGATAATAAACAGGGAAATAATACTCCGACCAGTAAGAGGGGGTATTCAAGTCGCAGACGACCATGGTGTTCTCAGGCATTACCTTCCGTAAGACGTTTATAATGGCATATCCGTAAGACTTATTGCGGAGGGCAGATTCTTCTTTTACCTGCAAAGCCTTGAGGGTTTTAAGGTCCCACTCAAATCTTCTTTGTTTCAAAAGTGACTGAATGCCGGCAAGCGCTTTATCGATATTCCCTGCGAACTTCAATCGCGCAGGATAATTCCTGTCAATCCATTGATTGTCAATGTCAATGTGGACCAGCTCATTAATTTTAACGCCCCTTCTTTTCGAGTCGATGTCACGGAGCCTTGTCCCGATGGCAATGACAACATCCGATGCTGTCAGGATATTCTGGACAACCCCTTTCTTTATGATATTGCCGAAGGCATATGGGCTATCTTCACGGATGACACCTTTTCCCCCAGTTGTGGTTAAGAAGGGGATTGATGAAGTACGGCATATATTGTCAAGAATACGGCCTGCTTCGTTTCCCATTAAGGCTTTTCCGCCTATGATGACGGGTTTCTTTCTATTGCTCAGGAGTGCGGAAAGCTTGTCGAAAAAGGAATCAAGGCCATCTTTTTCAGTGCCTGCCGCGATGGTGCGACTATATTCCGGTTCTATTTTACTTGATGACAGCCCGGATGGGATATCTTTTTCGAAAAAGGTATGCGGAATCGATATGAGGACTGGTCCTTTACGGCCGGAGGAGGTTTCCTGATAGGCATCATTGAGGAGAGTGGTAAGATTTCTTATATCAGCTGCAAAGAATGTTTTCTTTGTAATGTGTCTGAAGATTGTCTCCGGTTCAGTTATCCCGTGCAGGATACCTTTGCCTATATCCTTTCTTTCTGTATCGATGTGTATGATAAGAAGAGGCACATCATCATTAAATGCCTCCATACAGCCCGATACGATATTACCAAGCCCCGGTCCGGGAGTGACTATGATGACCCCCGGATTTCCCGATGTCCTTGCATATCCGTCAGCCATAAAGATTACGTTAGATTCGTGTCGGCCTGTGATTATACTGATATTTTTATGATGGGTCAGGGCTGCGTTTAACGGAAGTGTATGTAAACCGGGTATTTGGAAGATATATTGAATATCATTTCTTATGAAAAACTCTATGATGGCCTGTTTTACCAGCATCTTACACCAGATTTAGTTAGTTTAGCATAGTGAACATATAAGTTAAATAAAAAATTACTTGACAAAGAAAAACAGATAATTTAGTTTAGTAAGATAAACTTCTTGTGAGTGTATACTGTTATTATGAAGATTGATAAAACAAGCATAGGTGAACGCATAAAAATGCTCAGGCAGGCAAAGAATCTTACCCAGGAAGAACTGGCTACGAGGGCCGGGTTGACCAAGGGATTTATATCTCAGATAGAGAGGAGTTATACCTCCCTGTCAGTGGAGAGCCTTATCGGTATCCTGGATGCCCTGGATGAAAAGCCGTCCACCTTTTTTGACGGCGCCTTCGATGAACAGATCGTATTCAAGCTGAAGGACAGGGTAGAATTAGAAATAGATGATGTGAAGGCATTTCAGATACTCGTTCCGGCCGCTCAAAACAGGCTTATGGACCCTGCGCTCCTTGAAATGGATGCAGGAGAAAAGACACCGGAAGAGGCGCCCCACGAAGGCGAAGAATTTGGTCTTGTTCTGTCGGGAAGTATTGAGCTTATGCTCGGCGGAAAGGTCTACAAGCTGAAGAAAGGTGAATGTTTTTATTTTAAGTCGACACGGAAGCATTTTATAGCAAACAGGCGAAAGAACAAGGCCTTTGTTCTATGGGCATCTTCGCCTCCTACTTTTTAGCGCCTTCAGGGGCAAAAAATACTCAAGGAGTACCATGGGATGAAAGCGTTAGAAAGGTGGTCAAATGATTATTAAAACACCGACGAAGTTTTTTCTTGTAAAAGGATCGTCGGAAGGATTCTCATTGCTTAATGCTTTTGATGGGGCGCTTCTGGCTTCAGGCGTGGGAGATACCAACCTGGTAAGAATGAGCAGCATACTTCCTCCTGGTTGTGAAGAACTTAACCCGCCTCCGGTCCCGATGCCGCAGGGGGCACTCGTGCCCGTTGCCTACGCGTCTCTTTACAGCGATGTCCCCGGAGAGGTCATATCTTCCGCTGTGGCCATAGGCATACCAAAGGATGCAACCAGGGCCGGCTTGATCATGGAGTATTCGGCAAGAGCAGAAGAAGATGTCGTTGTTGAGCAGGTCAGGAAGATGGTGGAAAAGGGTATGGAGATGAGAAAACGCGAAATCAAAGAAATTATGGCAATTTCGGCCACATATAAAGTCGTCACTATCGGCGCCGCATTTGCCGGCGTCGTACTCTGGGATTAGGTGGAGAGGAGGATATAAAAATGACCCCAAAAAAGGTATTTTTTACGAAAGGGGTGGGCGTTCATAAAGATAAACTGTCATCCTTTGAGGTCGCCTTAAGAAATGCGGGCATAGAGAAGTGTAATCTTGTCTATGTATCAAGCATATTACCGCCAAAGTGCAAGATGCTTTCAAAACCTGATGGTCTGAAACTTCTCAACGCCGGTCAGATTACCTATTGCGTGATGTCCCGCAATGAGACAAATGAACCGAACCGTCTTATCTCTGCGTCAGTTGGTTTTGCCATGCCGGCCGATTTTACCAACTATGGTTATATATCCGAACACCATGCTTTTGGTGAAAAAGCCGTTGTCTCCGGTGAATATGCAGAGGACCTCGCGGCTACAATGCTCGCAACGACACTCGGCATTCCTTTTGACCCGAACCAGGCATGGGATGAGCGCAAGCAATTTTACCGGGCGAGCGGTCATATATTCAAAACAAAAAATATCTGCCAGTCCGCTGAGGGAAATAAGGACGGTCTCTGGACCACGGTATTGGCGTCAGCAGTGTTTATTATAGATTGAAATGTCAAAGTCGTCTCCTCCCGGTTTCTGCGGGTTGCCCAACAATAAAACTGATTATACTCAGGCCCTGACAGTCATACTGCCGGTTCCTTTTGACAAAACAAGCACATGGCTTAAAGGCGCAGATAAAGGCCCGGCAGCGATAATAGAGGCGTCCAGTTATCTCGAATTCTACGATATCGAAACCGATAGCGAGGTTTTTAAGAAGGGAATTTTTACTGCCAAACCCATAGATGCTGTATCCTCTCCTGCTTTGATAAAAAAAACCGATTCGGCAGTCTCGAAATATCTTCAAGACAATAAGCTTGTAGTAACCCTTGGGGGCGAACACTCTGTTTCAATTGGTGTTATTAAGTCCTATACGGAGCACTATGAGGATCTCAGTATATTGCATCTTGATGCCCATGCAGACTCTCGCGACTCCTATGAGGGGAGCCGTTATAATCATGCCTGCGTCATCGCACGTGCCCGGGAATGTACCGGGAACATTGTTTCCGTGGGAATACGCAGTATGGATGCCTCAGAGCGCTCCGTCGTTGACAGCAAAAGGATGTTTTTCGCGCATATGATACACGATTCTGATAAATGGATAAATAGGGCAGTCAACTTGCTTACCGATAATGTCTATATCACCATTGATCTTGATGTCTTCGATCCCGGTATTATGCCGTCAACAGGGACTCCCGAGCCGGGTGGTTTAGGCTGGTATCAGGTTATGAAACTCCTCTCCTCTGTCTCGCAATCAAAACGAATCGTCGGGTTTGATGTTGTTGAGCTCTGTCCATCAAATGCTAAAGCCCCCGATTTTCTTGCCGCCAAATTAATCTACATGCTCTTAAGCTATATCGAGGTGAATAAACCACGATATACAAGGGCACCAACTTAGAAAAACTGATGATGATGTGAATGAGAGTATGTCAATGAAGGCAAATGGGTGAAAGGGTAAACGACGTTCTCATCGACCGGTTTTTTTGATTTTATCACGAGAATGAGTGCTGTACAACAAAATATTTTACGATGAAAAGCGCGAGGCCTGGGATAAACATCGAGTATGGGCTTAAACGCAAACAATGTTAAGAACATTAAACATATTTCTTAAACCATATACGGACATTCTGGTATAATGTTAAGATAATGCTTAGGAGGTGAATTACAATGAAGAGATTAATTTTAATTTGGGGCTGTCTTGCTGTTTTGATTTGCCTTACTTCCGGACCGGCTTTTGCAAATAAATCAGCAGTGTCTATCGAGATGCCCGGCAGCGTTGAGAAGGATTCCGAAGTGGTTATCAGACTGAAGGTTATTCATAGCGGCAACTCATATTTTCACTATACAAAATGGCTTAAGGTTCAGGTCGATGGGAAGCCTGTTGCACAGTGGGAGTACGTGAACAGCAACCGACCCGAGGAAGCCACATTCACGAAGGAGGTCAAGATTAAAGTATCTGGAAACACAGAAATCATCGCTGAAGCAAGCTGTAATATCCATGGAAGTTCAGGGCCGGCAAAGGCTACGATCCTGGTGCCCGGTGCGGGGGCTAATCCATGATGGCTGCCGGTGTATCGATTATTTTGACGCTTGGTGTTCTCAATCTCTTACTGATTTTGTTTCAGATTGGCACAGGATTACGATGGATTAAAGCTCCCTTTGTATGGCACAAAAGGAGCGCAATGGTGCTTGCGGCGAGTGCAGTAGTACACGCGGTCCTTGCTTTCTTAACATAGTAGTGAATAGAATTTTGAGGACATTTTTCCCCATTGTGTTTAATTATCAATCGAAACAGAGCTTGATATGAATACACGAGGCCCTGTGTGTGCAATAACAGGCAAAGCCTCGTTACTCAGGACTATTATCCCCTGAAATCCTTTGGTATCGGAGCAAAGCCTTCACTATCAGGCCAGAGTCTGTTCTTGTGTTTGCAGCCGATGATCCCCCGTTTGCAGAGTTCTGCCCGCCATTCATATTTTATAACTATCTTTTCAGCAATAGCATCTTCGGGTGCGAAGTGTATTGTTCGTGCCGGTGAATAGGTCGTTTCGCCGAATCCGGTACCAGCCTGCTTGTTCTTCTGCTCATGCTCGTTTTTTCCTTTAATCCTGTCAGAGGAATTAACCTCCAGAGCAGCTTGCGGCGATGCACCAGGCGGGGTTTCTTTCATCTGGAGAGAATTTTCCAGCAAGGGGAGTTTTTCTCTGTATACGGCAAGTGCTATGGTTCCCATTGCGGATGCGTCGGAGAAAACCTTCTCTGCATAGGAGTCGGACTGTTCTGTGAAGTAGAACCCATTCTCTCATTGTGCTTTAGGCTGGATTTGTTGCCGCTAATGATGTTTCTGCCGTCCACAGCAATGATAACACCGATACGCCTGTCTGATTTGTTTTTCACTTCAATGGAGTATTTCTCACCTTTCACTGCTTCCATATAGAAGTACATGCCTTCTCGGGCCGTATTCGGGTACGTCCTGTATTTTGCGAACTCACTCCCCTTATCTGAAATGACCCGCACATCCGTTACACCCATCTTCGCTGCATGGGCACATGCTGCTACCGGAAATACTAATGCCAGAAACAAGACCGCTAAAAAAGATTTTTTTACCATAATTTTTCCTCCTTATTTTAGTTTCTGCATTATTTGACAATGAAAGTTGTAAAATAGTTCCCGATATTGAGAACTATGGGTTAAAATCTGGTCCCTCATTTGTGGTGCTGTCAGACTGGGATACATTGTTTTTAACGTGATAACAAAAACGATAAAGTGAAACCTGAAAGGAAGGGGCTGAGTCATTATTTGCCCGGAGTCAATGAAACAAATCAAGAAAGGCAGATTGGTTGGTAGAACTTGACTTAGTGCCTGCAAACATATATAATAAAAGACTTTTTAAAGGAGTCAGCCGGTGAGAGATAAATATTGTGGGTTTGTGACAAAAGATGATATTGGAAAGGTATTGACGCTTGCAGGATGGGTCTTTAGGAGGAGAGACCATGGTGGTCTCATTTTCGCCGACCTCCGTGACGTGACGGGTATCGTGCAGGTCGTTTTTTCCCCGGAGATATCAAAGGAAGCCCATGACAGGGCAGGGGATATAAAGCAGGAATATGTGCTCAGGATTGTCGGAAAGGTTGAGAAGAGACCTCCCGAAACAGAGAACACCAACTTGCCTACCGGTGCCATTGAGGTTTATGCACAGTCCTTTGAGGTGCTCAATACATGCAAACCCTTGCCGTTTCAGCTTGATGATGAAGATATTAATGAATCAATCAGGCTTAAATACCGTTATCTCGACATGAGGCGGCCTGAGGTTAAGCAGATTTTTATCGAGAGAAGCAAGGCTTATAAAGTAACCAGAGATTATCTTACTTCACATAGCTTTTACGAATTTGAGACACCTTTTTTGACAAAAAACACCCCCGAAGGAGCACGGGATTTTATTGTCCCCAGCAGATTGAACACAGGTAACTTCTATGCACTCCCCCAATCACCGCAGCTCTACAAGCAGATATTGATGATGGGAGGTTTTGAACGGTATTTCCAGATTGCCCGTTGTTTCAGGGATGAAGACTTACGGGCTGACCGTCAGCCCGAGTTTACTCAGATTGATATTGAAATGAGTTTTGTGGGACGCGAAGATGTCATGGGGCTCAGTGAAGGCCTGATTATTGCGCTTTATGAGGCATTGAAGGGGAAAAAGCCACCGGAACTGCCATTTCCGAGGATGAGTTTTGCTGATGCCATGGAACGTTACGGCACTGACAAACCTGATCTGCGCTTTGAACTTCCCCTCTTTGAAATGACAGACCTTTTTAAAGGGACTGAATTCGGTGTCTTCAAGAAAACTATTGAAGACGGCGGTGTTATCAAATCAATGATCCTTAAGGGCAAAACCCTCTCACGGAAAGATCTTGATACTGCAGTCGATACAGCGAAGGAGATGGGAGCCGGCGGTCTTATCTGGATGCGAAAAGATGCTGAAGGGTTCCAGTCGCCTATTGCAAAGTTTCTCAAAGATGATGAAAAATCAGGGATGGAGAAGATGCTTGCGACCCAAACCGGCGATGTTATCTTCATCATGGCTGACAAACGTAGCAAGGTAAATGAAATTATGGGGAGATTGAGGCTATACATCGGTGAGAAATATGACCTTATCAATAAAAATAGTGATAAATTTCTCTGGGTTATCGATTTCCCCCTTCTCGAGTATAGTGAGGAAGACAAGAGGTATGTTGCCCGCCACCACCCCTTTACCTCGCCGAAAGACAGCATAAAAGATTTCAAAGGTGATTACGAGTCGGTCCTTGCCAATGCCTATGACCTTGTGTTCAATGGTGTGGAAATTGGCGGAGGCAGTATCAGAAACCACAGGATGGATGAACAGATGGAGATGTTCAGACTGCTGAACATGAAAGAAGAGGATGCCTTTGAAAAATTCGGCTTTCTCCTTGAGGCGCTGGAGATGGGGGCGCCGCCGCATGGCGGTCTCGCCTTTGGTTTTGACCGCATTCTCATGATGTTCCTTGGCCTTGACAGCATACGGGAGGTTATTCCATTTCCAAAAACTCAGAAGGGCACCTGTCCTTTGACGGGTGCTCCATCGAAGATTGGTCAAAAACAGTTAAATGAACTGAAAATAAAGTCCACTGGTGAGAACCGATAGCTTTTACCTGGAGGTCACTTTGAAAAAGAAAAAGAAGGGCAAAGGTTTTATCTTTAAGAATGCTACAGAGAATGTAAAATATCCACTCATCGATGTTGATAATCCGGAGTTTTACCGTGATGTTTTCCCTTATAATGAAGTCTGCAAGGTAAAGTTTGATCATAAAATAGAGCTTATTGATCCTCCTGATGAAATCTATATTACCGATACGACGTTCAGGGATGGACAGCAGTCACGGCCGCCTTTTTCAGTAGCACAGATTGAAGCTCTTTTTGATCTTATGCACCGGCTCGGCGGGCCAAATGGAGTAATCAAACAATCGGAGTTCTTCCTTTACACTGACAAAGATAGGGAAGCTGTTGAAAAGTGTCGTGAAAAGGGATACCGTTATCCAGAAATAACGGGTTGGATCAGAGCGAATAAGAACGATTTACAGCTCGTAAAAGATATGGGCTTAAAAGAAACAGGCATCCTTACGAGCGCTTCCGATTATCACATTTTCATGAAACTGAACAAATCAAGATCGCAGGCATTTAAAGATTATCTGAAAATTGTTGAGAGCACACTGGAACACGGAATAATACCGAGGTGCCATTTTGAAGACATTACAAGGGCAGATATCTATGGGTTCTGTGTGCCCTTTGCCCAGGCGCTCATGAGCCTCTCTGAAGAAGCCAAAATCCCGGTGAAGATACGGCTCTGTGATACGCTTGGTCTCGGTATTACCTACCCGGGAGCGGCAATACCAAGGTCTATCGGAAAGATTATCCGCGCTATGGTTGATGACGCAGGCGTTCCCTCGGAATACCTCGAATGGCATGGACACAATGATTTTCATAAAGTCATTATTAATAGTGTCAGTGCCTGGCTCTATGGATGCACTTTTGTGAACGGTACGCTTCTTGGCATTGGAGAGCGAACGGGTAATGCGGCCATCGAAGCCCTTATTATGGAATATGTTTCCCTTATTGGTGATGATAATGGAGTAGATACAACAGTTATTACTGAGGTTAGAAATTATTTTGAAAAAGAGCTTGGTTATCATGTTCCGAAAAACCAACCCTTTATCGGACTTGATTTTAATGCCACATCAGCCGGTGTCCATATTGATGGTATTATCAAGAATGAGGAAATCTATTCTCCCTTTGATACCAATAAGATTCTCAAAAGACCAATAGCAATCAATATTACCGATAAATCAGGACTTGCCGGTATTGCTCATTGGATCAATTCACATTTTGCACTTGTAGATAAAGATCGGATTGAAAAGACCCACCCCGGTATTGCCAGGATTAATAAGTGGATTGCCAGACAGTATGATGAAGGCAGGGTGACCTGTATATCGGAAGAGGAAATTGAACATCAAGCCAGACTCCATATATCAGAGATTTTTGTGTCGGAATTTGCGCTCATTAAAAAGAGGGCTTATGATATGGCTGCTCACCTCATCGAACGTTATATTGAAGATCCTGCTATCAAGACGATGGATCCGGAAAAACAGGAAAAAATACTTAAGAATATTGTGGAAGATTTCCCCTTTATCCAGTTTGGCTATATAGTCAATGGTGAAGGCATCAAAACTACCAAAAATGTTACACAGGCAGTGGACAGGGCAAAATATCATAAGATCGGGATGCACGAGGATTTTTCAGACAGGGATTGGTTCCTTAATCCTATGAAGAACGGGAAAATCAGTGTTACCGATATATATTCATCAAGGATTACCGGCGCTCTTTGTGTGACGGTTTCCGGTCCTATTAGAGACGATCTTGGAGAAATTATGGGTGTGCTCGGTTTTGACATACGTTTTGAAGACCTTACAAAGGCTGAGGTAGAGTAATAGATGGGCAAGACATTAGCCGAAAAGATATTGAGCATGAATACACAATTGGATATACGGCAAGGGGAGTATGCTGTTGTGAACATAGACAGAATACTTTTACAGGATGGTACGGCCCCTCTTGCAATTAAGAGATTTAAAGAGATGGAATTTAAAAAGCTTTTTGACGGTTCACGGGTTACTTTTTATATCGATCATGCGTCGCCAAGTCCCAGACAGGAGCTTTCCAATGACCATCTTGCCATCAAAGACTTTGCCAGACTATATGGCGCCAACGTAAGCGGTGTAGGGGACGGTATCTGTCACCAGATCATGTCTGAGCAGAGCCTGCTGCCGGGGGAAGTGCTCCTCGGGGCCGATTCGCATACCTGTACCGGGGGCGCGCTTTGCGCATTTTCAACGGGAATGGGGTCAACCGATATCGCAACTGCAATGGGGTTGGGAAAAACCTGGATGAGGGTCCCGGAAAGTTTCAAGTTTATTTTAAAGGGTAAGTTTCTTCCCGGTGTTTATCCAAAAGACCTGATTCTGAAAATCATCAATATCGTTGGCGCAGATGGGGCAACGTACAAATCGATGGAGTTTGTTGGGGAAACAGTGGAAAACATGGCTGTCGAAGATAGGATGACTATCTCTAATATGGCTGTTGAAGCTGGGGCAAAGTGTGGCCTTTTCCCTTCCGATGCCGTGACCAAGGAGTATCTTAAAGATCATGGCAGAAAAAGTGCCTATGGTGAAATTCAGCCTGATGATAATGCGCTCTATGAGAAAACCTTTGAGATTAATGTCGATGAGTTGACCCCCATGGTGAGTATGCCTCATACGGTGGATAATGTGCATAGTGTGACTAACGATGAGGTAAAAAACACTTCCATCCAGCAGGCCTTTATCGGGTCATGCACAAATGGAAGGATAGAGGATTTGAGAATTGCATCCCGAATACTGAAAGGGAAAAAGAAACACCCGGACGTGAGGCTCATTGTTTCGCCGGCTTCACGGGCAGTATATGGCCGGGCAATGGAAGAGGGAATTCTTACGGCGCTCTTTGAAGCTGGCGCCGTTATCATACCACCGGGATGCGGCCCTTGTATTGGCATTCATCTCGGGGTGCTGGGTGACGGCGAAACCTGTGTGGCTACATCAAACAGAAATTTTCTTGGAAGGATGGGGAATCCCAACTCGCAGATCATTCTTGCTTCACCGGCAACGGCGGCGGCAAGCGCTCTTACGGGAAAATTGACAGACCCGAGGGAGGTGTTTTAATGATCCTGGAAGGATCGGCCTGGAAGTTTGGAGACGATATCTCCACAGACCACATTATACCGGGCAGATTTTATCATCTGAGATCGAACCTGGAAGAACTGAAAAAACATATTTTCGATGATATTGCCCCTTATTTTCATGAAAAGGTCGTCAAAGGAGATATTATTGTCGGCGGCAGAAACTTCGGTTTAGGCAGCAGTAGAGAACATGCGCCGCTCATTATCAAAATGGCCGGTATCGATGCAATTGTAGCGAATTCTTTTGCGAGAATATTCTACCGTAATGCAATCAATGTTGGTCTTGCGGCAATTATCTGCCCCGTAGATGACATAGAAGAGGGGGACTATCTGGAAATCAAACTTGACGAAGGAATCCTCGTGAATAAAAGCAAAGGAGGAGAAAAGACCTTTCCTCCTCTACCTGGTATTATGCGGGATATATTAAATGAAGGCGGCCTGGATCATTACATAAGGAAACACGGTGCATTGAAAATTTGACAGAGATTATTAAAATACCCTGTATAGCAGGTGATGGCATTGGTGATGATATCTGGAGTGCCTCCCGGGAGATCTTTGAAGAAGCCCTTATAAAGGGAACAGCGGGGCAGAAAAAGATAAAATGGATACCCCTTTTAGCAGGTCTCAAGGCCCTTGAAAAAGAAGATAAACTCTTGCCCGATAAAACTCTGGAGACGGTGAAAGAGTATAAAATAGCCATTAAAGGACCGTTGACAACACCGGTCGGAGGAGGGTTCAGGAGCGTCAATGTCCATCTCAGGCAGATATTTGATCTCTATACCTGTGTCCGTCCTGTCCGTTATTTCAAGGGTTTGCCAAGTCCCCTGAAAACCCCTGAAAAGGTCGATGTCATCATTCTCAGGGAAAATACTGAAGATATTTACAAAGGGATCGAGTGGAAAGAGGGGACAGAAGAGTCGAAAATGATACTCGACTTTCTGAAGAATAAAATGAATGTGAGCCTCTCCTCTGATACAGGCATTGGAATAAAGCCTATCAGTAAAACCGGTACGGTCCGTTTTACAAAGTGGGCCATCGATTATGCCATTAAGAATAAGAGAAGGTCTATCACTGTTGTCCATAAAGGCAATATCATGAAGTATACCGAGGGAGCCTTTCGGGAATGGGCCTATGAAGTGGCAAAAGAATACCCCAAAGCGATTAGTTTCGAAGAGTCGGATGAAAAAATCCTCTTCAATGACAGGATCGCCGACAACATGTTTATGCAGATGATCTTGAGACCCGATGAGTATGATATACTTCTCTGTCCAAACCTGAACGGAGATTATCTCTCCGATGCCTGTGCCGCCCTCATCGGTGGTCTTGGCGTTGCTCCCGGCGCGAATATTGGTGATAATGTGGCCATATTTGAACCTACACACGGCAGTGCGCCGAAATATGCAGGTAAGGACATGGTAAATCCCACGTCTCTTATTCTTTCAGGGGCATTGATGTTTCGTTATATGGGTTTTGACGCTGTTGCTACGCTCATTGAGAAGGCTGTTGAAGAAACTATTCAGAATGGTCTTGTTACCTATGACCTTGCCCGTCAGATGGTTGATGTAAAGCCGGTATCATCTTCGCGTTTTGGCAGAGAGGTGGCAGAGCGTTTATAAGAGAATAAAGATAACAAATACATCCATTCATGACAATATGGATAAGCGAAAAAGGAAAATAGTATGCTCGATGATATAAAAGGTAAAATTGATGAATTACAGGAAAGGATAAACTCGCTCAGAGGTTATCTTTGACCTAACTGAGCTTAACAACAAGCTTCAGGAATTAGATGCGGAAATTTCCAAGGCCGCATTCTGGGATGATAAGGAAAATGCTCAAAAGATCTTCAAGGATAGGTCAAGAATCCAGGGAGAAATAGAGAGTTGGGAGAAGAAAGAGAAGGAACTGGAAGAGATTCTCATTCTCAACGAATTTGTGAGAGAAACGGCGGATCTCAATGATGTCGATGAACTCAATTTGCGGGTGAAGGCACTTGATGAATCCTTAGGTTCTTATGAAATCGAGCAGATGCTCGGCGGTGAAAATGATGAAGGGAATGCTATTGTATACATCAATTCGGGCGCAGGCGGTACTGAGGCCCAGGATTGGGTTGGAATGCTCCTCAGGATGTATCTGCACTGGGCCGAGCAGAAAGGATTTGAAACACAGATGGTAGATATGCTCCCTGGAGAAGAAGCAGGAATTAAAAATGTGGCCTTCATCGTGCGCGGACAACACGCATACGGGTATCTCAAATGTGAAGCAGGTATCCACAGACTTGTCCGTGTATCTCCTTTCGATTCCAATAACAGACGTCATACATCTTTTGCATCGGTCTATGCCTATCCTGAAATCTCAGACGATATCCAGGTAGACATCAAAGAGGAGGATTTGCGTATTGATACCTTTCGATCCAGCGGACCGGGAGGCCAGCATGTAAATAAAACCGAGTCGGCCATCCGTATTACCCATATCCCCACGAATATTGTAGTCCAGTGTCAAAATGAGAGGTCACAACATAAGAACAAAGCCATAGCAATGGCAATCTTGAAATCAAGGCTGCATGAATTGGAAAAAAAGAAACAGGACGAAAAAATGGATACCCTCAACAAAGAAAAAAAAGATATCGCATGGGGTAGCCAGATACGTTCCTACGTATTGCATCCCTACAAACTTATTAAAGATCATCGGACCAAACATGAAGAGCATAACGCGGAAGCTGTCCTGAATGGGGACATTGATGCTTTTATCAAAACATACCTTTTGTACTTGACTTTCGAACAAAAAAGGGAGGATAATTAGATAGATATGGAAACTTTTAGCATTAATAGAGAAATAATTAGTGAAAACCGTATAGAAGAACTGGAAGAAAAGATTGACAGGATCATTGAAGGCTACAAAATAGTGAAAGAAGAAAATGAAGCACTGAAAGCGAGGCTCCAATCAATTGAGGCAAATGATAAGAGCGCGCAGACAAAAATGGCTGAAATTGTAAGCGAAAGGGAACTTCTTCTTGAGAAAGTGATGAAGATACTTGAAAAAGTAGAAAGGGTAGAAATTTAGGGGTATTTATGGAAAAGAAGGTTGAAGTAACGATTTTAAAACAGCCCTTTACCTTTGTTGGAGAAGACGAAGACAGAATTAAGAGAGATGCACGGTATGTAGATGATAAGATTGCATATGTAACACAAAGATATGGAATTGTTAACACGCTCAGTGCTGTTATCATGGCCATGATGGAAATTACCGATGAGTATCTTGAGATGAAAAAGCAGGCTGAAAAAATTGAAGGTAAAACACTTCGGCTTATAAAAAAGTTCGAAGATATTGAAGCTATGGATGTTCCCTGCAGTGCGCGTGATAAATGGTAGGCTTAGAGCCAACACCTCTTTGCTGGGAGCTGTACCTTGTTGTGGTGTGCATGCTCGCTTAGGCGAGAAGCCTGATACAACAAAACGGTGCCCACTTAACATAGAGGTTCAAGACATACCGTTTACACGGCACATGCGGGGTTTTACAATTTGGGGTAGCATTTAAGGAAGCATGAGGTTTAACATAAATAATTTTTATGTTACTTGGTTATATACTATAGCTTTCATAAGTAGGGTGTAAAACCTCCTCCTCACTTTTTTCCTTGTAATCCTAACCCCTTAATAAATTTATGATAGATTTTAGGGGGTATTTTGAATACAACAATATTAACAATAGTAATTTTTATTGTGGCGCTCATCGCGGGCTTTATCCTTGCCTGGTTTGTTCAGAAGAAAAAAATAGGCGAATATGAGAAAATAGGAAAAAAGATCCTGGAAGATTCCAAGAAAGAGGCTGATGTCACAACCAGGGAGGCATCAATTCAGGCCAAGGACATTGTTCTGCAGTCAAGGAACGAGCTGGAACAGGAGATTAAAGCCAGAAGACTTGAGGTACAGAATTCTGAAAGGAGGCTCTCTCAGAAGGAATCAAATATCGATAAAAAAATCGATGGTCTCGACAAAAAAGAGGAAGATCTGTCTAAGAAAGAGAGAGAAGTTGCCGGCAGACAGTCGAGCCTTGATGTGAAGATAAAGGATTATGAATCTTTGATACTTCAGGTGCACGAAAGTCTTGAAAAGGTATCGGGGATGACCGCAGAAGAAGCTAAAAAAATGCTTATACAGGCGCTGGAAGATGAGGCACGGTATGAGGCAATAAAAATTATTAAGAAAATTGAAGAAGAAGCACGGGAGAAGGCCGATAAAAAGGCAAAAGAGATTATTGCTTTTGCTATTCAGAGATATGCAGGTGATTATGTAGGAGAAGATACTGTGTCGGTAGTAGCCCTTCCCAACGAAGAAATGAAGGGAAGAATTATCGGTCGTGAAGGGCGTAATATCCGTGCCTTAGAGGCTGCAACAGGTGTGGACATCATTATAGATGATACCCCTGAAGCGGTTATTCTTTCCTGTTTTAACCCTATAAGAAGGGAAGTTGCCCGAATCTCCATTGAAAGACTGATCAGCGATGGCCGCATACATCCTGCCAGAATTGAAGAAATTGTTTCAAAGGTAGCTGAAGAAATGGAAACAAAGATCAAGGATTCCGGAGAGCAGGCTGTTTTTGATCTTGGTGTCCATAATGTTCATCCTGAACTGGTAAAATTGTTGGGTAGATTGAAGTTTAGAAGTAGCTACGCACAAAATATTTACCAGCATTCATTGGAGGTTGCATTTATTTGCGGGGCCATCGCGGGAGAGCTCCGAGTCAATGTGAAGGAAGCAAAGAGGGCGGGACTCCTTCATGATATCGGAAAAGCGGTGGATCATGAAGTTGAAGGGTCCCATGCCACAATTGGGGCAGACCTTGCCAAGAAGCATGGTGAAGCTGAAGAAATTGTCCATGCCATACTTGCACATCATGAAGACGTGGAAGTAACAAGTTTACTTGACGTTATTGTCCAGGCAGCAGATGCCCTCTCCGGCGCAAGACCCGGCGCAAGACGTGAAATGCTCGAGACATACATTAAGCGTCTCGATGAATTAGAACGCATAGCAAATAACTTTCAGGGTGTAGAGAAATCGTATGCGATTCAGGCAGGAAGGGAAATACGTATCATTGTAAACAGTGAAAAAACAAGTGATGAGAAGATTATTTTATTGTCGAAAGATATTGCAAAAAAGATTGAAACCGATCTTTCCTATCCAGGACAGATAAAAGTTGTTGTTATCAGGGAGACAAGGTCGGTAGAATATGCAAAATAGTATGAAGGTATTGTTCCTTGGTGATGTTATCGGGAAACCGGGGAGATTGGCTGTAGCAAGTTTTGTAAAGACAGTAAAGGTTGATTTTGCCATTATCAATGGTGAAAACCTTGCGGGCGGTATCGGCATTACTCCTCAGACTGCCATCGAAATGTTCTCCTATGGCGTTGATGGAATCACAACGGGCAATCATGTCTGGAAAAAAAAGGAAATGCCCTCTTTTTTGATGGAGGAGCAGCGGATTGTCAGGCCCCTTAACTACCCCAAGGGGGCTCCGGGCTTTGGCTATACAGTGATTAAGAAAAATGATCTCTCCTTATGTATTGCTAATATTGAGGGACGTATTTTTATGAATTCACTTGATTGTCCTTTTGCCGCAATGGATTCTTTCCTGGAAAGTAATGGCGTACTGGCGCCCATTCTCGTAGACTTTCACGCAGAAGCAACATCGGAAAAGATCGCAATGGGTTGGTATCTTGATGGTAAAGTTTCCGCCATATTTGGAACGCACACCCATGTGCAGACATCCGATGAGAGGATACTACCTAAGGGAACAGGCTATATTACTGACGCAGGCATGACGGGACCCCGTGATTCAGTAATCGGAATGGAAAAAGAAGGGGTTTTGGAAAGATTTATCACACAGCGGCCCCAAAAATTTCAGGTTGGCAAAGATGATGTTGAAGTGCAGGGGGTTGTTGTTACAATAGATCTCGTCAGTAAGAAATGCCTTGCCATCGAAAGAGTGAGAAAAAATATAGAGTAACATTGTTGCCATAACGCTAAAACAACGGGGTCCAGAATGGATATTGACCGTCAACTTGAGATAATCAAAAGGGGAGCAGTTGACTTAATCAATGAAGAAGATCTACGAAAAAAACTGATTCGGTCAAAAGAGCAGAACAAGCCTCTTCGGGTGAAACTCGGTCTTGATCCGACAGCCCCTGATTTGCATCTCGGCCACACCGTTGTACTGCAAAAATTAAAACAATTTCAAGATCTTGGCCATATTGCAATCTTTCTTATCGGTGATTTTACCGGTCTTATCGGTGATCCCACCGGGCGGGTTGAGACACGGCCGCAGATTTCAAAAGAAGTACTGATGGCAAATGCGGAAACCTATAAAGAGCAGGTGTTCAAGATCCTCGATCCCGAAAAAACGGAAGTGAGATATAATAGTGAGTGGTTTGAGGCAATGAATGCCGCCGATATGATCCGTCTTTGCGCGCAATATACCATGGCACGTATGATGGAGCGGGAAGACTTCCGCAATCGTTATCAGAATAATCTTCCCATCAGCATACACGAATTTCTCTATCCCCTTGTTCAGGGATATGATTCGGTAGCGCTTAAGGCAGATGTGGAGCTTGGCGGCCACGACCAGATATTTAACCTTTTTGTAGGCAGGGATATACAGAAGGTCTATGGTCAGGAGTCACAGTGTATTGTGACGGTGCCGCTTCTTGAAGGCACAGATGGCGTCAACAAGATGAGTAAATCTTATGGCAACTATGTCGGGATAGATGAACCGCCCGATACTATGTTCGGTAAACTGATGTCTATATCTGACGAATTGATGCTCAAGTACTACGAACTGTTGAGCGATATGCCGCTGGAAGAACTGAAGACCCTCAAGGAAGGGATTATCGGCGGTACTTACCACCCCAGAGAAGCGAAGGTAAATCTCGCCAAGGAAATTATTGCCAGATTTCATAGTGCTGATGCGGCGCAATCTGCCCATGATACGTTTGAAAAGATGTTCAGGGACAAAGAAGTGCCGGACGATATTGAGAGCGCAGCAATACCGAACTTTCCTGATCCCGTTTCTATTCCACATTTTTTAAAAGATATCGGAATGGTTACTTCAGTATCTGAAGGGATTCGTATGATTGAACAGAGTGGTGTTTCAATGGCATCCTTAACACCTTCTTTCGGTAGTTTTCAAAAAGTTAGCGAAAAAGAATTAGCCGTTAGAGACTTGATTGGAAAGGTTATTAAAGTAGGAAAAAGGAAATTTAAAAAGATTATTTCTGGAGATGAGTAACCCTTGACATAGGGACCGTTTTTATTGTTAATTAATACACTGTTCCCCGGTAGCTCAATCGGCAGTAGCGACTGGCTGTTAACCAGTAGGTTGCAGGTTCGAGTCCTGCCCGGGGAGCTTTTTTTTCAGTTTTACCGGACCAAATATATATTCCAGATTTTATCAATGTACCCATGTAATCCCTGCTCAATTTCTTGCACGTTTATGATAATAGCCCCTTATATTAATTTAGTATTCGTTTGAGATATTCCCGTGGAAATTTATTTGTTCATCGTAGCTATGCACTCAAGCTCTATAGCAACGCCCAGTGCCAGAGCAGTCGATCCAAATGTGCTACGCGCTGGGAGACGATCTTTTTAAAATTGTAAAGGGAATCCAACATGAGTTTTATACACCAAAATAATTAACAGTGACAACAGGGGAATTCCTTCCCCCTCTGTTGTCACTGTTAGAAAAGATCAAGATACCCCCGGCTGTGAGCCGGGGGTATCTTGATTGCTATGTAGGTGACATTGATGATAGTTCTTTTTTGAATGACCAATAGTACACAGCACCGATAAAAATGAATCCACCGACGATGTTCCCTATAGTTACAGGAATAAGGTTCCAGTAAATGAACTGGCCCCAGGTAACATTTGCGCCAAGCATAATACCTGTCGGTATAAAATACATATTTGCCACACTGTGCTCAAAGCCCGATGCAACGAAGGCCATAATAGGAAACCAGATACCAAAGAACTTGCCGACCATGTCTTTCGAAGAGATAGCAAGAAGTATCGCAACGTTAACAAGAAGGTTACAAGCGATGGCTTTCATAAAGGCACTCCAGAGACCTGCTCCTCCGGCTGCCATGTAAGGGAGGACTTTTGCTTCAGCTATGGCGATTGCGTTCTGTCCGAAAACGGTAATCTCAGGACTTCCGCCTTTGCTAAAGGGACCCACAGACATGAGGTATGCCCAGAAGATCGAACCGATGAAATTGCCGATATACACCCATAACCAGGCATTGAAGACCTTCTTCCAAGTACTCTTTTTTTGGAATACCGCCATGGGTATGAGCATTGTGTCGCCCGTAAAGAGCGACATACCCGTGAGAACGATCGCGATGAGGCCAACCGGGAAGACTGATCCTGCGATAAGCGCTTTAATTCCAGGTATTGTTGTCCCCGTTGAGCAGACTGTCGCAAGCGCGCCACCGACAGCAATAAAAAGACCTGCCATAAAACTTCTAACGAGATAGTTCCCCGGTGTCAGATTTGCCTTGTATTTTCCCGCATCTCCCGCAAGTTGTACAATCTCTACTGGTTTGTTCGCCATAATCCCTCCTTAATATATTTGTACTATCGAAATCTGCAGGACATTTTGTACCTGCTTTTTTCACATAACTTTAATCCATCAGGGCATGTGAGTTGAAGACCCCCCCCGTAACTTCCCCTGTTTGAGATCCTGTAAAGATATCTTATTTATTTTAAGGGAGCAGACTGTGAACTTTGGTATCTCGCAGATCGGGTAAAGAGCATCGATCGTCAGGTAACCGGAAGTAAGGAGTTGTTTTTTATACACGTATTGGGTTTCCACGCAAGAATGTACATTAAATGATGAAAATAATCAAGAAATGACACATTTTTTCGGTGTGAAAAATGTTCTGTGAGAATATCGAAATGAACAATGACAGATAGAAGCATCTGCATGTTCTTGGCAACCTGGATTTAACTGAGGTATGATAATAAAATTATTTATATTGAAGAATTACTAAAAAACGATGTTTAATATTAGCAACAAATGTGTCTCAATACATGATTTAAGGAGGTTAATATGGCTGATTTAAAGATTAAAGATATCCTGGAGGTTCTTGATAATAGCTTGGAAATTCAGCAGGGCACTGTTCGGGTGACTAATCCTTCCAAATTTCGAGAAAAAGTGCAAAAACTTGCCGAGATATCGGCGCTTGAACATGGAGATAAACAGGGGCTTGCACGCTATCTCACACGTGCGGCAGCGCTGGATCTGGGTATTGTCCCTGCCTCAATTCATGACCTTTATATGGCGCGTGGTCGCGGTGAAGTCCCACTGACTTTTACCGTCCCCGCAATCAATTTGCGCGCCCTTTCCTTTGACGCGGCACGGATCATTTTCCGCATTGCGAAAGAAATGAATACTTCGGCATTTATTTTTGAAATTGCCCGATCTGAAATTGGATATACAGATCAGCGCCCGACAGAGTATTCCACGTCTATCCTTGCTGCCGCTATTGCCGAGGACTATAAAGGACCGGTTTTTATTCAGGGTGACCACTTTCAGATTTCTGCCAAGCGGTATGGCACTGATCCTAATACAGAGGTACAGGCAGTGAAAGATCTGATACGTGAATCAATTGCCGCAGGTTTTTTTAATATCGATGTAGACACCTCTACACTTGTAGAGTTGGATAAGTCCACTATACCGGCACAACAGGCGCTCAACACAGAACTTTCTGCCGAATTAACCTCTTATATTCGTACAATAGAGCCAAAGGGAATTACAATCTCTGTGGGCGGTGAAATTGGTGAAGTTGGCGGGCGCAATTCAACAGAAGAAGAATTACGTGCCTACATTGAAGGATTCAGAAAGGACCTGGATAAACGGGGCGCGGGTATGACAGGGCTAAGTAAAATCAGTATCCAGACAGGGACATCGCATGGTGGTGTTGTTTTGCCTGATGGGTCGATCGCGAAGGTTAAAGTTGACTTTGATACCCTGCAACGGCTAAGTCAGGTTGCAAGGCAAGACTATAGTATGGGAGGCGCTGTGCAGCATGGTGCATCAACCTTGCCCGAAGACGCATTCGGAAAGTTCGTAGAAACAGAAACCTGTGAAATTCATCTGGCAACAAATTTTATGAATATGTTCTTTAACCGTATTCCTGAGAAGTTACGCGAGGAAATGTACGGCTATCTGCGAGAAAAAAATGCCTCAGAGCATAAAAGCGATATGACTGATGAGCAATTTTATTATAAGGTACGTAAAAATGCAGTGGGTCCTTTCAAGACACAGTCCTGGGCTTTACCGCTTTCCGTGAAAGAAGAAATAGGAAAAGATTGGGAGTCCCAGTTCAGGAAACTTTTCAACCTGTTGGGGATGCCAGGGACCCGTCAGTACGTTGAGAAATTTGTTAAGCCCGTTATCATTCAACCCAACCTTAAAGACTATCTCGGTGAGAAAGCTGGAGTTGAAAACGTGAGTGATCTTGCCGATTGATATGGTTTAAAAGTGAATGCCCAACACCTCGGTAATTATGTTGTGTGGAAGGGTATCGAACCTGCTTGGGATGCTTAACGGGTTAAGAACAATGTGAGCATATGTGAGGAGCCCAATAGAAGCTAAATGTCTAAAGGGCGTTCCCCAATTCTTTCAATAAAGCTGTGCCAAATGAATGGCGAGCCGCTTGTTGAGTAATGTTGAAAGCCAGCTATGTCAGGTGTCGTTCAGCTGTTCCGAATAATAAGTGTTCCCATAGGAACGTTGTTTTCAAAGCAGTAAGGGTAGCATTTACCATGAAGAAGATAGGTTGTCTTCCCTGCTACCGTTGGCTCCTCGGTGAGGCAATCATAGTTTGCCCCTCCTTTAGAAATCAACAAATCCGCCCTTTCAACAAGTGATCTCACCTGAGGCGAAACTTTTGCAAGTATTGTCCCTGCAAGCGGTTCCTGTATGCCGTTTTCTACGACTTCTGCTATTTCTCCAAGACCTGCAGACAGGGCATTTTGTAATGTGGCGTCATTAAGAACAGGCAGTGTTCTTGTTACAATGGTTATATCGAGATCATACATCCGGCTAATGACTTCAAGGAAGAGCCTGTCAAAGACGATCTCTCCGCAGTTGTCAGTAAAGTATACAAGCCTCCTGGTTCTACTCAGACGTTTCCTGAAAACCTCAATATTTTCCTTGTTTATCATAAATTCTTCCAATTCGGGGATGAGTTGTTCCGCTGCATTGTCCCCGATGCCTACCATGATGTCAAGAGCATTGCCGGCTATAGAAAATTTTAGAGCTGTGATAAAAGGATCAAGGCTTTTTGAGACCAGCTCTTTCGCAGAAGGATATATCTGTAAGGCCCTATTGTTTAGATCGACCTTTATCTCTTTCATGGGGTCCTCTTTGCCTGTGATTTCTGTCAGTATATACCAGACATCGCGCACCACTTCACCTGCGATTATCTGCCAATTATTTCCACAAAGAGGGCTTAACTTCAATACCGCACTCATGAAATCCTTGATCTGGCTCTCTTCCTTAATTGCGAGGCGTCCAACTTCCAGTGACATCTTCAATATACAAGAAATACAGTCCGGCCAAAGAAGCATGACGACTCCTTTCTCTTAGGACCCTGGGTAAAAGGGAAGGGTGATGGAACATTGGCAAAGAGGCATCTCCGGTTAGTTAATCCCCGGAGTTTTATTGGGGTATCCGGACAGGCATAGTAGCGCATAGAACAAATCTATGCTTGTTTCAAAGGGATGTCAAGCAAACCTGGATATTGAGGTAAAGACATATTGATGTGAGAAAGAGCCAATTTATTTTGTGGTTCATTGAACGTATATCAATAATCTTCTTCCTTAAACCCCCTTCTGATAATGTCCTGAAGAGAAGCCTGAATATCTTTTCCTTCGTAGATAATTTTGAAGAGTTCTTCGGTAATGGGCATTTCAATATTGAGCCGTTTCGAGAGATTATAAACGGCATTGACCGTGTAGTAGCCTTCCACGACGTTTCTTTGATTGTTGACGATATCTTCTGCTGATCTCCCTTTTGCAAGCTCCAGGCCGAATAAACGATTCCTGCTTAAGTTCCCATAGGACGTGAGAATGAGGTCACCCATTCCGGAGAGGCCCATAAAGGTTACTTCATGTGCTCCGAGGGCTTTTCCAAGCCTTTTCATTTCTGCAAGGGCCCGTGTTACAAAGGCTGCCTGCGTGTTGGTGCCAAAATGAAGACCTTCAATGATACCGGCTCCTATGGCCATAATATTTTTTAATGCCCCGCCAAGTTCTACGCCGGTTATATCATCACCCACATAGACCCTGAAATTATTGCTATGGACCATTCGTTGGAAATAGCTCGATAGATCTTTGTTTGTTGACGCCACGACAGAGGCTGTAAAGGCCCCTTCTGCTACTTCCTTTGCAAAAGAAGGGCCTGATAATGTGGCGATGAAATCTTCATTTCCACCAAGCACGTCTGCGATGATTTCATGTGCACAGAAAAAGGTTGTCCTTTCAATCCCTTTGGTGAGCACAAGGATATTTTTTGTTTTTAATGTTGAGGCAGCTTTTTGAATAATATCCCGAAGCGCAAAAGAAGGTGTTGCAATAACGATATCATGAGAATAGGCAACTGCTTCGTCGAGATCTGGCGTGAATTGAATGGCCTCGGGCAGTACGAAACCGGGCAGATAGTAGCTGTTTTCCCTTGTTTCCTTTAATAGAGCAGCTAAATCCTTTTCGTAGGCCCAGAGAAGAACATGTTTTCCTGTTCTTGCAAGATGTATCGCAAATGCAGTTCCCCAGGCTCCGGCACCAATTACGGCAATACTCATTCTTGTACTTCACCGATAATTGCTACACTGCTGATGGTTTCTTTGACGCGAAGATCCATGAGCTTGACGCCTAAGCCGCCTCTTCCCTGAAGAGGTATGTCCTGAGACCTGAAACGGATAGTTCTGCCCGTATCGGTAACGAGAATTACATCGTCATTAACGCCCAACTGTTTGAGGCTTACGACTTCACCGTTTTTCGTGCCGCACCGCACATTCGTAATACCTGATCCACCCCTTGCCTGCATCCTGTATGCCGAACAACGGGCACATTTTCCGTAGGCCTTCTGCGTTACCGTGAAGATAGTGCAGGACTTGTTAACACTCTCTACGGCAACGACTTCATCTTTCGCTTTCTTTAGACGTATACCCCTGACACCGTATGCCAATCTCCCCATGGGCCGTATCTGGGTTTCCTGAAACCGGATTGACTGCCCTTTCTTTGTTGCTATCATGATCTCTTGACTGCCGTTGGTTTCCAGAACACCGACGAGGCTGTCGTCATCAGGCAGAGTAATTGCCTTAATGCCATTAGCCCTTATATTTTTCAGTAAATCGAGGCTTAATCTCTTTACGTGACCCTTCTTTGTTGTGAAGAAGAGATATGCATCCGGTGAAAACTCTTTCACATGTGCGATGGCAGTAACCCGTTCGTCTTTCTCGACATTAATGAGATTGATGATAGGCTTCCCTTTTGCCGTCAGAGTGGCATCAGGTATCGTATGGACTTTAACTTTATGCACCTTGCCGGTGTTGGTAAAAAAGAGGATGTAGGAGTGTGTAGACGCAATATAGAGGTGGTCCACAAAATCTTCTTCCCGGACAACGATCCCAATCTTTCCCTTACCACCCCTTATCTGGTTTTTGTACTGGTCAAGGGATGTTCGTTTAACATATCCCTTGGAGGTGATCATTACAGCAACTTCTTCTTCCTTGATCATATCTTCAAGGGTAATATCCGGCAATTCATCAACAATTTCCGTAAGGCGTTTATTGCCGTATTTATCTCTTATTTCTATGAGCTCTTTCTTTATCATATCAAAAAGGAGGGTTTCGCTCTGGAGGATCATTTCCAGCCTTTTGATTTCTTCTGTTGTGTTTTTGTGGTCTTCGAGGATCTTGTCTCTTTCCATTGATGTCAGTCTTTGCAGCCGCATCTCGAGGATATTTGTTGCCTGTCTTTCAGAGAAAGAGAAACGCTCTATAAGCGATGCACGGGCTTCCTGCGTGTTTTTTGACTGCTTGATAAGGGCGATGACTTCGTCAATATTATCAAGAGCTATTTTCAGGCCTTCCAGAAGATGAAGCTTATCGAGGGCCTTATTAAGCTCAAAAATAGATCTTTTGGTGACTATTTCTTTACGGAACTTAACGAATTCACTGATAATTGCTTTGAGATTGAGGTATCTTGGTTCATTATTGACAATAGAAAGGAGTATGATCCCGAAGGTAGTCTGGAGCTGGGTATGTTTATAAAGCTTGTTGAGAATCGGGAGGGCAATTTCACCCCTTTTTAATTCAATGACAATCCTCATGCCTTCCCTATTAGAGGACTCATCTTTGATATTTGATATGCCTTCAATCTTTTTATCGTTGATGAGCTCAACGATATTTTCGATAAGGCGGGATTTATTCACCTGATAGGGTATTTCTGTAATGACAATTGATTCCCGGCCATCCTTTTTGGTTTGCTCTATCACTGATTTTGCACGAAGCATAATATGCCCGCGACCTGTTTCATATGCTTCCCGTATACCCTGTCTCCCATAAATGAGGGCCTGGGTAGGAAAATCGGGACCGGGGATGAGGTCAATGAGTTCATCGATGCTGATATCGTTGTTATCAATATAGGCAATGACACCGTTTACCACTTCTATCAAATTGTGGGGTGGTATGTTGGTTGCCATACCAACAGCGATACCGGATGACCCGTTGATAAGCAGGTTGGGGATTTTTGCAGGGAGAACTACGGGCTCAACAATAGAGTCATCATAGTTGGCCCTGAAAGCAACGGTGTCCTTTTCAATGTCTTTTAATATTTCTTCTGCAATTCTTGCAAGCCTGATCTCCGTATACCTCATGGCTGCCGGTGAGTCGCCATCAACGGAACCGAAGTTTCCCTGACCATCAATGAGAGGATACCGTAAGGAAAAATCCTGTACCATACGGGTAATTGCGTCGTATATCGACTGGTCTCCATGAGGGTGAAATTTACCCATGACATCGCCGACTACTCTTGCTGATTTCTTGTATGGCTTATCATGCATATTGTTCAGTTCATACATGGCATAGAGGATCCTGCGATGTACAGGCTTGAAACCGTCGCGTATGTCGGGCAAGGCCCTTCCGATGATGGTGCTCATCGCATAATCGAGATAGGATCTTTTCATCTCTTCTTCAATAGCAATTGTAGTAACTGACATTCAGCCTCCGGTATTTGTACTTTTTTCTTTTTAATGAAAGAAATCCTCGAAACTATTCTTCGAGGTAGTTTATTCTACCACAATCAATAAGCAGTTGACAATTGGTGAAACATCATAGACAATAAATAAGCTATGAAAACCCTCCTCTCTATCGTTATGCTGCTCTTGATAATTGCCGCCTGTCCTTCATGCAGCAAGGAAATAGCAGGATTCAAAGAAGAAATAAAAATATTAAAAGAAGAAAATAATTTTCTCAAAGCAGAAAGCATTGCTTTGAGAAAGGAGCTTGAAGAACTCTACAAAAGAATTGAAGAAAAAGACATAACCAGCTCTAAGGCAATAATGAAGGAGAAAGAAGGGAACCAGGCTAAAGAAAGTATAGTGAAAAAACCTGAGAAATCAACCGTAGAGAAGATAAAAAAACCGGAATAGGGAAGGACCACACGGTAATTATCTCTTATTATCAGAATCATCGTATAACCGCATGCCTACAGTAACACGTCAAAGATAGAACATGGCCCGGCGTCGGAATATATCCCTTGTTGTTGAATATGATGGTACAAACTATCATGGGTGGCAATGTCAGCCCAATGGAGTGACGCTTCAAGAGGTAGTTCAGAAGAAGGTTGAAATAATCCTTGATCATCCCGTAAAAATATATGCCGCAGGTCGGACGGATGCCGGTGTCCATGCATTCGGCCAGGTAATCAATTTTCATACTGAAAAAACTATAGAATTAGTCAAACTGACGAAGGGCTTAAATAGTCTTTTGCCGGCAGATATACGAATAAAACAGGGGAGGGAGGTTGATGAATCCTTTCATGCCCGGTATTCGGCAAAGAGTAAATCTTACATTTATACTATTTTCAACAGGCCCTACCTTCCGCCTTTTAACACACGGTATGTATGGCATATCCCCTATGGGGTGAACAGCGCTCTCATGAACGAAACCATTCAGGAGATCGTAGGGACCCATGATTTTTCCTCATTCAAGAAAAAGGACGAAGTTTACAGGAACCATGAGAGGGAGGTCCTCAGGGCAGGGGTTAAACGAAGAGGGGCCTTTATTTATATTTTCATCGAAGCAACGGGTTTTCTGCGGTACATGGTGAGAAATATCGTTGGCACCCTTGCTCTTGTCGGATCAGAAAAAATCAGTAAAGATGATTTTGTTGCCATTCTGAATTCCAGGGACAGGGTAAAAGCCGGCCCCACAGCCCCTCCGCAGGGTCTTTTCCTGAGAAGAATAAAATATTGATCAGGTATCATTTTTCTGTTTCAACTTTTATCCTGTTTAACCGGGCTATGAAGTAAATAAGGAGTAAAAGCAGCAACAGACTTCCTGCAATCACGGGGATATTGAGAATTTCTTTCGGCAAAGATCCGTAAAGCCCGAGAAGGCCAAAAAGAATGAAAATGATCGCTGCAAACCATTTCACGAAACGTTCCGGTATTTTCTTACCCAGTACAATCCCGATAATGATGCCAATTGCATCAGCAATGAGCATACCCGTTGTTGTGCCGAGCCATACGGGGATGATACTCATGTATTTGGCAGCAAGCGCTACTGTCGCGAGTTGTGTTTTGTCACCCATTTCGGCAAAAAAGAATGCTATGGAGACAGTCCAGAAGGGGCTGAAGTTAAAACGTTTGTCTTCATTGTTAAGGCTGTCCCCCTTTATCGTCCAGAGACCGAAAATAATAAAAGAAACAGAAGCGGCAATCTGAATATAATGTATGGGTATGAGATGTGTCAGCCAGTTGCCTGCCAGCACAGCAAAAAAATGATTCAAAAGTGTTGCCGCAAAGACGCCCCACATAACGGTTTGCCACCTGTAACGCGATGCGAATGCCATGGCCAGCAATTGTGTTTTATCACCCATTTCAGCAAGCACGACAAATAAAACTGATGCTAAATATGCAGTCATAATACCTCCTTAAAAAAACAAGACCTTTAGCATGAATGAATCTTCACACTAAAGGTCTCGCTAATTGGCTTTTACCAACGACAAGGCCAGGTTTTAACCAGTATGTTGACCTTGTCTATCAAGCTACTCCCCTTCAGGGGTTTAAGAACAAAATATACAGTGAAAAGTGGATAAAGTCAAATGGGCTAAACCAGGCATGCCTATAATGATTGCCAAACGTAATAGCAAGAATTATAATATGAAACTAAATTTTGTGAACAACTTGAAGAACTCATAGTATAGGCAGTGTGAGGTAAGAACCTTTGAAAATATACAAAATGACATTTTCTTTATCGCTGCTCTGCGCTTTGGCAACTGTTTTTCTTTTTCTTGCAGGAGGGTGCAGCAAGGCAAAGGAACCTGCAAAGATAATTCTTAACATTGATGGCCAGGAGTTTTCTGATGCCCAGATTTATATCGATGGTAAGTCTGTGGGTTGTTTTACACAAACAGTCATAAAACCAAATGGAGAACTCTATATTGACGGTGTTTTGCAGGCAACACTACCGCCCAGAGGAACTCAACCAGAGGAAGACACTTGTTCGGGCGCCTTGGATTCTCTGATATTGCCTCCGGGAAACTACACAATCACATATCTCTCATCAGCGGGTAAACGGCTCGAGTTTGCTGTCGACATTGTGTCGGGATACCATTTAGTGACATACTTTCCTGAAAAGGAAACGATTAAATGGGATGATGAATCGTTTAAAATATCACCCGGACAACCACAGGCGATAAAGCTCAAAGGCGGCAGGAGTAAATAACGGTATTTATATTCCCATATTGGAGAGCATGTGGGATATCCGGTTCACGATTTCAACGAGCTTCGGGTGTGAGGTTTCAAGCTCATCAACGGAAGAGGTAAGGCCTTTCAGAGAAAGAGTGAGGAGTTGTTCGTTTTTGTCTTTTCGCGTTGCCTCATGCGTAGATGTCTGGGTAAATCCTGTAATACTTTCAGCGTGTTCGCTATCTATTTTTGAGAGTTCGGAAACCTCGTTTTCCAAGCCCGTAAGAAGATTTAATAGCTCTTCCTTTTCTTTATCATGAATAGAAGCGTTCCGTTTTATTTTGTTTTCAATATTCGCAATTGTTGTCTTAATCATTCTGCCCCCGGATTCTATATTTTATAGAAGTGTAGCAGATGTAATGGTATGTGGCAAGATATCTTGTAGCTTTCGTGTCTTAATTTATGCACTTTTGATAATTTTTAAAATATGCGTTATTTGCAAGGGTAAGGCAATCGGAGCGTACAACCTGTACGTGAGGATTTATGACAACACTGCCAACAAAGAGAGTGCTTTGATTTTAAAATGGTATCAGTAGTCTCCGATGGACCACTCCTCGTAATGTATGCCGGAAAGTTCTGTCAGAAAACGTGAGGGACGCAGGATTACATGACCGGCCTGTCTGTCAAAGACGAGCAGGGGATAGCAGAGATAAAGTTCATCCATGGCGCGGGTTGAGGCAACATAGAAAAGCCTTCTCTCCTCTTCGAGACCGCCGTCGTCTAAGGCTTTCGGATTGGGGAACCTTCCTTCGGCGCACCAGATAATAAAGACTACTTTCCATTCGAGCCCCTTTGCCTGGTGGATGGTGCTTAAAACCACCCGTTCATCATCGTAGTCAGCAGTAACGACTTCTTCGCCGGAGAGTCCGCTCATGAGTGACAGTTCACTTAAAAAGGTCTCCAGGGACTGGTATCTCGTAGAAAAATTGATCAATTGGTTGAGGTCTTCGAGACGTGCCTCATAATTGGGATAGGCGAATTTCAGGTAATCCATATAACCCTGTTTCAGTACCGCGGAAATCATATCCGAGGGCGCTTCCTGGGCATAGAGGTCCCTCAATTCCCCGAAGAGCCTGGACCATGTTTCGACGTTTTCCTTGAGGACGTTTTTAAATGATTCGGCGATCTTTTTTGAAATGAGTACCTCGAAGGGGTCTTCGCACTCTTTGATATATTCGTAAATGCGTTCCGCTGTCTTGTTGCCGATTTTCGGGAATATTTTGAGCATCCTCTTCCAGGATATCTCGTCACGGGGGTTGTCGATGATCCGTAAAAAGGAAACCACGTCCTTTATGTGGGCCTGTTCAAAGAAGCGGAGTCCACTCCGTATTTCAAAGGGTATTCCCCTGCGGGTGAGTTCCATCTGAACTTCCATGGAGTGGTAATGCGCCCGGTAGAGGACGGCGATCTGGTTGAGTGGTATTCCTTCCTCATCCTGGAGTTCCGTAATACGCTGGGCAACGAATTCCGCCTGCTGGATAACGTCCCGTGAAGGCGCCAGCACAGGGATAATCCCGCCGGGCTTGATGCTCCTTAGCGTTTTTTCAAACTGATATTTATTATGGGAGATTGAATTATTTGCGAGCCCCAGTATTTCCGGGGTGCTCCGGTAGTTTGTTTCGAGTTTGAAGACCTTTGCCTCTTCGTATTTTTTCGGAAATTCAAGGATGTTTTCGAAATTGGCCCCCCTGAAGGAGTATATGCTCTGAGCATCGTCGCCGACGACCATGACATTTCTGTTGAGAAAGCCCATGAAATCGACAATTTCCGATTGTATCCTGTTTGTATCCTGATATTCATCAACGAGGATCTGGGAGAAGGTTGTCGCGTAGATCTTGCGGAGGTCCTCGTTTTCGAGGAGCACTTTGTGCCAGTAGAAAAGCAGGTCATCGAAATCCATGGCATTGGTCGCCTTCTTCTTTTCCGTATAAAGATTGTATAAGACCGTAATTTCCTCGATGATATCATAGAAGAAGGGCGTTCTCTCATTGACTGTTTCTTCAACAGTAGTCATAGTGTTTACGGCATAGCTGAATATGCCCTTGAGGACACTGCTTTTGGGAAACATCTTTGCCTTTGTATCGATCTTGGATGCCTTCATGACAACGTCTATCATATCTTTTGAATCTTCGTTATCGAGGATGGTAAAGTTCCGTTTATAGCCCACACGTTCGCTCTGCTGTCTCAGAATGATGTTGCCTATATGGTGAAAAGTGCCGCCCCAGATGTAACGCGTGTCGATCTTCATGAGGTGTTCCACCCGGTGAAGCATCTCCCTGGCGGCCTTATTGGTGAAGGTCAAGAGGAGAATGGCATTTGCGGGTACGCCTTTTTCAAGGAGCCGGGCTACCCGGTAGGTAACGACGCGGGTCTTTCCGCTCCCCGCCCCTGCTATGACGAGAATGGGGCCATTATCACTGAGGACGACCTTGAGCTGTTCTTCGTTCAGTTCCTTTTCGTAATCGATGAAGGGCGATGGTGTGGTAGTGTCCCTGTGGATTGTATATCGTTTCATGAGCATTAAAGTATGCGGGATACTCCTTGACATGTCAAGCGAAGAGCTGGGCGGCCATCTATCTACAAGTTAAGTGTTTGTAGCACAGATATGATTTGTGAATTACCAAAAGAAAGAGAGATAATGAAAAAATCACCCGTGCGAGGTACGAGCGTCCGGTTAATTGACTGGTTGGCTATGCCCTTATTTCTTGGGGAAATACTTCACGTTATTAATATTTTTAAAATCCGCATCCTGAGTCCAGAGGATGGCATTGAATTCCTGCGCCGTGGCAAGGATAATACCGTCAGCCATTGGAAGATTATGCGCCAAACTTAGTATTGAAGCAGCAATCGCCAAGGGGGCAGTTAGATCCACAATTATTCCTTTTTGCATGGCCATGGCCGCTTGCAACGCATTATTCTCGCCGGATTCCCGGAGAACGACCTTGAAAACCTCATATATTGTTACTGTTGGCACAACAAGTGCAGCCGAATCATTCAAGGGGGTCAGGAAATGCTTGGCATTAGGCTCATCGGCGAAGTATGCAAGCCAGCCGGAAGAATCTACGATATTCATACCCGATCTTCCTCCCGGTTGAATTCAGTATTGATGCCCTTGAGGAATCCACGGAGTTCTTTGATATCGCGTTCCGGAATAAGCTCTATACGTCCGGCATATTCAATAATCTGCATTTTTTGGCCCGGACGAAGATTCAATGCCTTTCGGACTGTTTTTGGAATAACGACTTGATATTTTGGTGATACTGTCACTGATTGCATACCATTACCTCCATCGATCAATTTTGTACTACGTTATCATGATCGATATGGTTTTGTCAATTTTTTGATGGCCCAACAACAACAGATGCGAAAGCTGGTGGTGAAGGTGGAGAAAGAATTAAGGAAAGAGGTACAGGATTCCTTGCATGCCCCGGTTAGATTTCTCCTTTGTAAACATCCTTACGATTGCCGATTCTGAGGATAAGGATATCAAGACCCAACAGGGCATAGATCACCCTGTAGTCACCGACACGGTGCTTGCGAAGCCCAGCAAACTGACCCTTGAGCACAGGATTGGATTCAGGCTGCTTGATCAGTTCCTTCTCAATGAGGTCAAGGATTCGTTTCGCCTCGGGCTTAGATAGCTTCTTGAGGTCGCGGGTGACCGACTTCTTGTAGACGATATTATATGCCAAGAGACTTCCTCATCTCTTGGGCTGAAATAACCTCATCCCCCTTATCGTGGAGTCGGTCCAGGGCTATTTGGAGATCCGCGAAATCCTCGATATAGGACTCCAAGGCCTTCTGAATTATGAAAGAGCGGGGTCTTTCGGTCTCTTTGGCGATGCTATCGAGTTGGCTGGCAAGATTCTTGGGAAGCCTTACTGATATCGCTGTATTCATGGCGCACCTCCTGTCATTTATGTATTACAATATATGCAGGGATGCTCGTTTTGTCAAGTCAATTTTTTAAATCTAACACGTGGATTAGCCAGAGCCCTATTTTCGGGCGATTGGCTGCATCTGCTCGTTATGGATCTCCGGTAAATACTCAATCTTCAGGATACTTTCTGGAGGAATGGATCTACCTTTAGCGTCATAACAGGTATTGGCATTCCATGAGAAAGGTTCTTTCCTAATGCATTTGTAATAATAGTATACCGCTGGACCAATACCATGAAAGTTGTCCTCGGACTTTGTTATGAACTTAACGATACATGGGACCAAAGCAGTGGCAACATCGGTATGAATGGAGAGATCGAATTTATGGAGGTAGGCATTGCAGATATCTTCTATGATCTCTGGTAGGCCTAAATAGTCGTGGTTCCCAATCTTATGTGCGTGAAATGCCGATTCCCGTACGAGCATAGCATAAGGCCCCCAATGAAAGGGGTTGGGCACTTTTAGCCGGTAAAGATAATCCTCTACTCCATCGGATTTCATGGATTGAAGGCGTGGGAAGTGCTCGGTTTGTTCGAAGGTACGGAGAATGGTTTCCCAGATTGCATCAAGAGCCATTCCCAAAGGCAGAATGCCTTCAGAAAAGCGGTTGCCAGAAAAAGTTCTTGTTAGGTGGAACCAGCATGTATCTTCCGGTTTTTCGGGTGGGCCGAAGGCTGACACCAATCGCCTGAAAAGGAATTCGTCAGGAGGACAGTCGGGATTGTCTTCCTCGTAAATCCTTTCCACATTGACATCGGCTAGCTGATGAGCGAGATCGGATATTGAGCAGCCGAATAAGCCAGACAAAGAATTAGCGGTGCTCTCCGGGCTCTCGCAGTCAATTATCTTAACCAACTATAGTCACTCCATTTCTTGGCCATAACGCGGCAGTTGAGCCAGAGGCGGAGAGCCCTTTTCCGCCGATTGGCTCCAGCGGCTGGTTGGGCAGTCTTCCCTAGCCGCTCTCCCTACAGTGTGACATCCCCTTAATCGTATTTCCACGATCAATAGTCCTTGGGTTTAGACAGTCGAAGTCGCTCAAGCTTCACTATTTCCATTAGTGTTCGGTCATCCAGGTCACGGAAAACGTCCGAATCCGCAAGCAGAGTCCCACGTTTGTCGCGCGAGAAGGATAAGAAAATGATCTTCGAAGCAGACTGGTCGAAAGACTCAACGGACAAGCTGAGTACCAGAAACGCCGTCTGCTCAGGTTTGTGCCTGAAAAGGTCATTCGGCGAGTATTGACCGGGAACATCTAGCTTCGTGGAGATCTCGAGAAAACAGCTTTCGCCAGACTTCAGAACTGCTGGTTTTTGAACGCCCTTAATTGAAGATGCTGGCGACTCGCCCTTCTGATTTTCCAAACGGATTGTCGTTTCACCAAGTGAAGGTTCCAGCACTTCCGAACCAATTCTGACGCATCGTGGAAGCCAAGGGCGGAGCTGGATTCTGCGGCCCACAACATTCGTGAGCTTCAGTCTCACAAGAAGCGGGTTTTGATCTACTAGCTTTACTATGTCGGTCTGTATTTCCAGCGGAAAGGTGGAGCTAAAGAGTTGACGACTTACTTCGTTTGACTCGGACAATAGCCTCACCTGGTAAATATTGACAGCCAGAAGAAATAGACCCCCGCATATCGCGACGATTTCCGAGAGGTATTTCACCCGTTGGTGAAGAGGCAGGTCTTTCCATCGCGGACTATTCGTCGCCATGTTTTCTACCACCCAAGGATTGATGTCGGTCCGACCGCATGTGTTTCATTCTATGCCCAACAAGTTATTCTATAGTTTCTGCCTAACTCCACAAACCAATTATTTTTTCGCGACTCCATGCAATAACAATGCTCTGTTGTCTATACAAATTATGGTCTTACCGACCTCTCAGTGACAACTTAAACTGTTGATATTATAATGTATAGTCTCTTGACAACCTATTTGCAACAATATTATTTTATTTTTCCGTATATCATGTCAATGTTAAGAATTGGAGGATTCCGGATGCTCGCTATCCCTTCTGCTTTACAGACCAAATTTGAAGAACATTTATTGATGATCACGGGTTTTTAAAAAGACTATCCCGGACCACTCCTCTATTACGCGTTTGAGCTTCCATTCACTGACGGCGAGGTAGTTAAGGTTTCCTTCCGCATCCAGCGCTAAATTAGACCGATTAGCTTTTTCAAAGGCCGCCAGCCGTTTTTTGTCCTCGCAGCTCACCCACCGGGAAATAGTGTAATCAAGGGTTTCATAGTGGGCATCGACGCCATACTCAACCTTGAGCCGTTCTACGGTCACATCGAACTGCAATGCCCCTACTGCCCCCAAAATAAACTCGCCCCCCCGTACGGGACGAAATAATTGAACCGCTCCTTCCTCAGCCAATTGGGCTAAACCCTTTTGAAGCTGTTTGCTTTTAAGGTGCGATTTCAAATGCACCCGCCGAAAATGCTCAGGGGCAAAATTTGGAATACCAGTGAACTTGAGCGGCTCCTTTTCAGAAAAAGTGTCGCCGATTTTGATCGTGCCATGGTTAAGGATACCGATGATATCCCCGGGCCAGGCCTCCTCCACGATCGCCCGGTCCTGGGCCATGAAGATGATCGGATTGGAAATAAGTATGTCTTTACCAAGGCGATGATGGCGCACGCGCATGCCCCGCTGAAAGCGGCCTGAGCAAATCCGCAGGAAGGCGATGCGGTCACGATGGGCCGGGTTCATATTAGCCTGAATCTTAAAGACAAAACCGGAAAAGGCCTCCTCCATGGGGGAGACTATGCGGGTTGTAGTTGGTCGTGGCAAGGGGCCGGGGGCGATATCAATAAAGGTGTCAAGCATTTCCCGTACGCCAAAGTTATTGATGGCACTGCCGAAAAAAACCGGTGTCTGGCTACCCTTGAGATAATCGTCCAGATCGAAGGGGTTGGTAGCACCTTCCAACAGTGCCAGGTCTTCACGTAGTTCATCGGCTTGTCTGCCCAGGAGTTCATCGAGCAAAGGATCTGCCAGGTCGCTTACGGTGAGCATTTCATTGGTAAGGCGTTCCTGGCCGGGCGTGAAGAGGTTCAATTCCTTCCGGTAAAGATTGTAGGTTCCCTTGAAGCGCTTGCCTATGCCAATGGGCCAGGATAGGGGGGCGCACTCGATTTGCAGGTTCTCCTCGATATGGGCCAGAATGTCGAGGGGCGGCATCCCCTCCCGGTCGAGCTTGTTGATAAAGGTCAGGATAGGGGTATTGCGCATCCGGCAGACCTCCATCAGTTTGCGGGTCTGGGTCTCAACCCCCTTAACACAGTCGATAACCATGACAGCACTGTCCACTGCGGTTAGCACCCGGTAGGTGTCCTCTGAGAAATCCTGGTGACCCGGTGTGTCAAGAAGGTTGATTTCGCAGCCGCGATAATCGAACTTCATTACCGAGCTGGTGACAGAAATGCCGCGCTCTTGTTCGATGGCCATCCAGTCACTGGTGGCTTGCCGCCCGCCCTTGCGGGCCTTGACCTGCCCTGCCATATTGATGGCGCCACCGAAAAGCAATAGTTTTTCAGTGAGGGTTGTTTTACCTGCATCGGGGTGGCTGATGATGCCGAAGGTCCGGCGACGCTCGACCTCTGTTTTTTGGAAACCACCTTCTGATAAAAGATTAGCGTTGTTTATCATGATCTCTGTAAACTCCTAGTGAACTTTGCCGTATGTACCGGACTCAAAGACCGCCTGAGTGGCTCCTGATGTTTGTAGTAAACAATGTTGTGCAGGAATACCTAAGCGGGCAACAAGATCCGAATGCCGCCATTATAGTATCTATAGAAAAAGATGTTTTTAAGGTGGCGTCAGGCAGAAAAGCAAACTTTCTTCGCCCCATGGGCAACTTCTCAATGGGAGAAAAGAACAGATCAATAACCATACAATAAGCAATGATAAATGATGCATGGTTCTTTTTAACAAATCTGGCATGTGATGTCAATCGCAAACCGAATTACCGGGGCCTTGGAGGGATTAGCGCCGGTATGGTAACGTAGCGCATCACTTCGCTAAAGATTTTCCTTGTATGAGCCGATAATTTTTGTAAGGTGAGTTGTTCTTGTTCAATACTGTTATATAAAATCTACCCCTTCAGGGAAGGGGTGTCAAACATGCAGAGGAGGTATGTATGAAGTTGCAGAATATTAAGATAGGGAAAAGACTGGTAGGAGGATATGCGATATTTATCATCATTATATTGGTTTTATGTGCCATCAGTTACAAAAATATGAAAGATATAGATGTCAGGGCAAACGAGATCACCAACATAAATTTTCAGAAGGCAATGATGGCCAATGCCATACTCACAAACCTTCAGTTTATAAATAAGGAAACCGGAAAAGCCGTATACACAAAAGACAAGAGCCCGTTGCAAGCAGTTGGGGAAAAGAGAAAGCTCTATCTTGCCGCATTAGAAAAACTCGAAAAACTGGAGACAGAGAAAGAGGGTAAGGCTATTCTCGACAGATTCAAGGCGACCATCACAGAGGCGCGAGGGAGTAATGTACAACTTGCCAAGACAATAGAAGCGGGTAATTTTGATGAGGCATTGACTCTTTACAGTACGGCTGTTGATCCTGCGGTATATAAATTTATCGAGATTGTCACGGAGCTTGTCAAATATCAGGAAAACGGGGTCCAGGTAAAGTATCAGGAAATCTTGCATAATAACCGGAATGTGACCTTCATGTTGATTGCCTTCGGAGCGGCATCTTTTATCATCTGCGCTTTTGTAAGCATTATTATCATGCGTAGTATTACTGTGCCGATCCAGAAGAGCATTGAAGTGGCACAAAACCTGGCCATGGGAGACTTGTCAATCCATGTAGAGGTTGATAGAAAAGATGAATTCGGTGATGAAATGCAGGCTTTTAAAACAATGGTGGAAAAATGGAAGATATTGATTTCGGAGGTTACAACCTCTGCTGCCAGTGTGGCCTCGGCCAGCCATCAGTTGAGCGCCAACGCGGAAGAGCTTGCAAAAGGCGGAGTGGCCCAGGTAGAGAGGACTATCCAGGTCTCGACAGCCTCGGAAGAGATGTCTCAGGCATCCCTCGATATCGCAAGGAATACGAATAACATATCGGATTCATCAAAGGAAATGGTTGCAACAGCAGAGAAGGGCAGCACTATCGTCAATAAATCGGTAGACGAGGTGAATGAAATAGCAAAGACAGTCCATAAATCATCGGAGTTCGTAAAAGATCTGGGCAACCAGTCGGAAAAGATCGGACAGATTGTCAACGTTATCAATGATATCGCCGACCAGACGAACCTCCTTGCGCTCAATGCTGCAATCGAGGCAGCTCGTGCAGGTGAACAGGGCAGAGGGTTTGCCGTTGTTGCAGATGAAGTAAAAAAACTTGCCGAGAGGACCGGTAAATCAACCAAGGAGATAGCCGCTATGATTGGCGCTATCAAATCAGGTGTTGATAGTGCCGTAAGGGCAATGGATGAGGCTTCGCAAAAGGTAAAAGTAGGTGTTGAACTCTCCGGTGAGGCAGGAACAGCCCTCCACGAGATCGTGTCCCGTGCTTCCAATCTTCAGTCCATGGTACAGCAGATCGCTGCCGCCATCGAAGAGATGAATTCCACGACCGATGAGATTGCCCGTGATATAGAGCAGGTGGCAGCAGTAACAAAGGAATCATCAAATTCCGCAGAGCAGGTGACTCAGGCGGCCAATGAACTGAGCAGTCTTTCTGTTAAGCTGGAGAACTCTGTACGTGAATTCAGGGTCTAATAAGTTTCCGTCTGGAAAGGAGGGTTCTTTTTAGAAAAATTCCTCCTTTCCGATTTGGAAACTGGTAAGCTTTTATGCCGTTTATCTCTTTCCAACAGTAAATTGCGCCGCCCGCAATGTGTTCAGCATAAGCATCGTTATTGTCATGGGACCCACGCCTCCGGGAACAGGTGTAATCGCTGAGGCCTTTTCCTTGATTGCATCAAAATCGACATCTCCGCAGAGTTTTGCTTTACCTTCCGGCGTCATTCCGATCCGGTTTACTCCCACATCTATAACAACTGCGCCTTCTTTCACCATATCGGCCGTTATTGCCTTTGGTTTTCCTGCGGCCACAATGAGAATGTCCGCCTTCCTTGTATGGGCGGCAAGGTCTTTTGTGCCTGTATGACAGATAGTGACTGTCGCATTTGCCCCTTCAGCTTTCTGAATGAGCATCATGGCAATAGGTTTTCCCACGATATTACTCCTCCCCACAACCACTACCTCTGCGCCGTCAATAGTAACGCCGCTCCTTACGAGCATCTGTTGGATTCCATAGGGCGTACAGGGGTAAAACTTTGCTTCCCCGATCATAAGTCTGCCTACGTTGACAGGGTGGAAGCCGTCAACATCCTTATCAGGGTCAATGGCGTAGAGCACCTTTGTCTCATTGATGTGTTTGGGCAGCGGCAACTGAACAAGGATGCCATGTATGGCAGTATCATCATTATACTGGGCGATTAGTTCAAGAAGCGCTTCTTCGGTTACTTCCTCAGGGACATCTTCCTGCAGGGAATAAAAACCAAGATCTTTTGCCGCCTTTTGTTTGGCCGTAACATAGCTCACTGAGGCAGGATTCTGACCCACAATAATTGTCACCAGTCCCGGTGTAATGCCATGTTGCAGTTTTAAACTCTTTGTTTCCTTATCTATCTCTTCCCGTATAATGGGACTGATTTCAGTGCCGCGTATGATTCTGGCTGTCATGTGTTGCCCCCCTCTTTTTTATATATCTTGATATACTCACATACTTTTGCTACAGGGTTAGTGAGACCTCTCAACCTCTTTCCCTTGTTAGAATAATCCTGTAATCTTTCCTGTCTCAGTATCCACGTCTATCCGCCTGAATGAGGGGTCGGACCCTGTACCGGGCATGAGACTTATCGATCCTGTCACAGGGCAGAGAAACCTGGCCCCCGTGAAGACGAGAATATCCCGCACGGGCAGTCTCCAGCCTTTTGGTACTCCCTTCAAATCCGGGTCATGTGAGAGGCTTAGATGTGTTTTAACCATCATGGTAAAATAGTCTTTTTTCTCAGGGTCGGCCTCCAGCTTATCCAGTTTAGCCTCTGCGTCGGGAATCCACAAAACGCTATCAGCGCCGTAGACGGTCTTTGCGATTAACTGGACCCTTTCTTTTAAGGACATCTCGAGGGGATAGAGGAACTGAAAATCGGTTTTTTCCTCACAGGCGTCAATGACTGCGTCGGCGAGTTCCAGTGCGCCGTCGCCACCTTTGAGCCAGTGTTCCGATACAGCGACACGGGCGCCTTCAGCCTCGGCAAATCTTCGCACCAGAGCTATCTCTTCCCGTGTATCCGTCGAGAAACGGTTAATGCAGACAACGGGTTTCATGCCGGACATTTTTACGGTTTGTATATGGTGGAGAAGGTTTGGAATACCTCTTTCCAATAAGGCGAGGTCTTCTGTCCTGTATTCATCGGCCATTGGTAATCCCGGCGCTACTCTGGGGCCGCCGCCATGCATCTTCAAGGCCCTGATGGTAGCTGTGATAACGGAGACATTAGGCTTTAAACCGCTGATTCTGCATTTGACGTTCCAGAACTTCTCGAAACCGATATCAGCGGCGAAACCGCTTTCCGTAATATGGTAATCGAAAAGCTTGAGACCGACACGGTCGGCGATAATCGACGATTGCCCGATGGCGATGTTTGCGAAAGGGCCTGCGTGGACTAATACAGGCTGACCTTCTATTGTCTGGAGGAGCGTGGGGTTGATGCTTTCTCTCATAAATGCCGTCATTGCGCCTGCAACCTCAAGGTCCTCAGTCGTGACCGGGTTTCCCCGAACATCATACGCCACAGTGATCTTGCCGACCATTTCACGGAGGTCCTTCAGGTCCCGTGCGATTGAAAGGATGGCCATCAATTCGGAACTGACGGCAATATCAAAGCGGGATTGCATGGTAAAACCGTTCAGTTTGCCGCTCCCGAGACCGATAACGATATTCCTCAGCGATTGGGCGCAGAAATCCAGAATCCATCCGATCTGGACATTGCTCGGATCTATGCTGAGACGGTGCAGGTCCCTCTTTGCGAGTTCTATATCAGTATAATTTCTTTCGTGCTGCATACGTGAGGTCAGAGCAACCATGGCGAGATTGTGAGCATTCATGATATTGTTGATGTCCCCTGTTAATCCCAGAGAGAATTCCGTCAGGGGGATTACCTGCGCGTTTCCGCCGCCGGCTGCACTCCCTTTTACATTCATGGTCGGGCCGCCTGACGGCTGTCGGATGGCGCCGCCTACATTCTTCCCCCTCTTGCCCAACCCTTCCAATAACCCCATAGTAGTAGTAGTCTTTCCTTCTCCAAGGGGAGTCGGCGTGATGGCGGTGACCTCGATATACTTTCCGTCAGGTTTATCTTTGAGTCTCTCCATTATTTTGGGGAAATTGACTCTCCCGATCTTTCCATAGGGAATAATCTCCTCTTTTGTGAGGCCCAATTCCTCCTGAAGCTGCCAGATAGATTTCATATGGTTTTCTGCTGCTTCGCAAATCTGCCAGTCAGCCATTTTTGTTGCATCGTAAGGCATAGCAACCTCCTCTATAATACAGGTCTCAGTAAGCCCCGCACTTTTTAATACATTAATGTCTTACTTACACATTTTCCGCTTTTGTGCCATTTAAGGATATCTATATGGCCGCTGCCAGTCAGCATACGTTTTTCCCTATGGCAACAGCCTTTTTTTCTATGGGATCTGCCATATGGTTTTATACATCAATTATATTAGATGATGTCAAAATAGATCGCAATGGTTTTCATGTAAATGATGCGACATTTAAGTAAAAAATCAGGCATATTATGATTATCAAGGTCAAAAACTGATTTATTTATTAAATTTCCGGCCAGGTTTTTTGAAGGACCAGGTAGAATGTTGTAATTTACGGTGTTAAAACCTTTATGCGGAACACGTGCAATACTGTAGGGGCAGGTTACTCTTGTGAAATAAATATCAATGTTTCTGATAATGATCCATGGAAAGATCCTCACTGCTCAGTGCAGTCTTTTTGCCCGTTAATATTGCTACAATGGTGTTCCATATCGTGTATCCTTGTACTGTAGTACGAATGCGGTAAAGTTATTTCGTCGATACTTGCCGGTAAGTTAGGTGAATTTTTTCACTTTTATAACACATTAATATTAAAGGTAAATATCAATAATATGTGGAGATACTAATGAATATTATATTGACAAATGAGCTGGCATTCAGTTATTTTTAATTGGACATATAGAACTTAAGTTTTATAGCAGAACATTTTCAGTACCATATTCCCCCCAGTCCACGACATTCAAAAACGGTGGACAATAGGAAGGTCAACGATGGAACCACAAATGAACGGCTTAACAACAGCAGAAAAGTATTACACCCAGTACGGTTCAAGAGCAAGAGACCTGAAGGCTGAAGGCAAGAAGGTTATCGCTTATCTCACAGCATTGGGACCGGTGGAGATCCTCACCGCAGCAGGCGTAATACCCTTTAGACTCAAGGGTAATGTCTCAGAGGCGATTACAAAAGGGGACGCTTACATGGAAACGATAGTCTGTCCCTTCGTAAGGAACGTCTTCGATGCAGCGGTCAAGGGTAAATATGATTTCCTTGACGGCATGGTGCTTCCTCACCAGTGCGACTCTATCGACAGAACAGATGATGTATGGAGTTCTACTCTGAAGCTGCCCTATTGGCACTTTCTGAATGTTCCCCACGTTACCGATGACCCGTCGATAGTATTTATGAAAGAGATCCTCCGCGTATTCATCGGCACCCTTGAGAAGTTTACCAATACAAAGATTACCGATGAGGCTTTAGCTCAGGCGGTAAAAGCACATAATGAAAACAGGCGTCTCATGAGAGAACTCTATGAGCTGAGAAAAAGCAATCCACCCCTTATCTCAGGTGTTGAGATGATGAAGGTCCTCGTTGCCGCCATGAGTATTCCCGTTACCGAATCAAGCGCCCTCATCGAGAGTGTCACCAAAGAGGTAAGGCAGAGAAAGCCTGCTGACAAAAAACAGAAACGGATCATGCTTATCGGTGATCAGATCGACGATGTGGCAATGATTGATGCCATTGAGGCAACAGGAGCCCAATTGGTAATGGACGATCTTTCCATTGGAAGCAAGATGTACTGGCAGGATGTTGATGTCACCACCGATCCTATCCAGGGTATTGCAGAACGGTACTTAAGAAAATTGAAAATACCCACCACCTATGTTAGTGATGGGAACACCTATCAGGAAAACCTGGAAGCCCGCTTCGGGCATATGAAAAAATACATCAATGAGTTCAAGGTCGATGGGGCCATTCTCTTCATCTACAAATATTGTGACCCCTACGGTTTTGAAGTTCCGGCAATCAAGAGCTTTATTGAATCTTCAGGAACGCCTGTGCTCTATCTGGAGGACGAATACTCCACCTCCACCCTGGCACGGATGAAGACCAGGATTGAAGCATTCCTGGAAATGATCGCATAAATGAGGAGATAATCACATGGCTGACGATAAAAAACCAAGATCATTAGCAACCCAGGCAGCAGGTAAGATACCAAAATTTGTACGGGGTAACCTATCTGCCACTCTGAAAGCGAAAGAAGAGGGAAAAAAGGTGGCCTACGCTTATATTGCAGATGGCCAGGATGAGATCATGCGGGCAATGGATATCGTACCCGCCTGGGGTGAGAGCTTTGCAGGTGTCTGTGCAGCAAAACGTGACGCAGAGAAATACCTCCAGAAGGCAGAGGCGGACAACTTTTCACGCTCGCTCTGCACTTATGCCACCTGTACAATCGGCTACGATATGTGGCATGAGGAACTCAATGGCGAGCCGGTCCCCGGTGCTCCCTGGGGCGGTATGGCAAGACCGGACATGATGCTCGGTTCAGGTCAGCTTCTTTGTGACCCCCGTTTCAAATGGCCTCAGGCAACTCAGCACTACCTTCAGGATGTGCCTGTCTTTGTAGGCAACATGTATTATCCCCCCTTTGACCCGAATATCGACCACCATGAACAGGAAAAATTCTATGTTAAGTATGCTGCCGACGAACTCCGTGAACTGGTCAAGTTTTGTGAAAAAGTAACCGGAAAAAAGATGGACTGGGACAGGCTTGCGGCGCTCACCGAGCTGTCCGATAAAACCTGGGACCTCTTCATCGATACCTATGAACTGCGCAGGGCCATCCCGACTCCTATGGACACGGGCGATGCCATGAATACCATGGTGCCCTTCACCTTTAACCTCGCCACCCAGGAAGCCTATGACTTCTATAAAGACCTCTATGCTGAACTGCAGCAGAAAATCGCAGAGAAGAAGGGCGTTGTCGAGAACGAAAAGTATAGAATCCTCTGGGGCGCAGGGCTTCCTTCCTGGTTCGCCCTTGGTGATTTCCAGTATTTTAATGACAAAGGAGTCGTTTTCCCTGTGGAAGTAACCTACCGGGGCGCCGAGAAGCTTGAACGCCTTGATCTTCCGAAGACGAATGACCCCCTGGAACACATTGCCTGGAGATGGGTACGCTACTGGACCAACTGGTATGACGCGGCACGGAAACGTCCCGGTTCTATCCCCAAAGTAGAACGTATTATCGAATATATCGAAAACTATAAATGCGACGGTGTGGTATTTCACTCTGCATTCTCCTGCCGTTCCTGGCATGCAGGGATCATCCATCAGGCCGAGACCCTGAAAAAGGTTTATGGCGACATCCCTGTCCTGATCATGGAAGGCGATATCGTCGACATCAGCTCGTACAATGAGGCAGATACCCATAACAGGATCGATGCCTTCATCGAGACTCTTGAGTCGGCAAAGAAGAGAAAAGGCTAAGAACGTACAATAATTAGGTAAGTTACCACTTTCGCTCCCGTAGTCCTTAATGTGCTATGGGAGCGAAAGTCTGAATACTCAACCCCCACATTTCCCGCGCATATTTACAAAGACTGAGTATTCGGGTTAGAGTGTAAGAATTAATATGGCCAACTATTTTGCAGGTCTCGATATAGGCTCCACCATGACGAAGGTGGTTATTTTCAGCGACAGGCTTGAAACCTCGCTCATAGGGCCAACCGGAGCCGAACACAGGAAATTAGCCAATAGAGTCATGGAAGAGGCCCTTAATCAGGCAGGTCTTCGTTTCGAGGACCTGACATATGTTGTTGCCACAGGATACGGCAGGATCAATGTTCCCTTTGCCGACCGGCAGGTCACAGAGATTACCTGCCACGCAAAAGGTATCTATAGTCTTCTCCCCACAGTAAAGACCATCGTTGATATTGGTGGTCAGGACAGCAAAGGCATCAAGATCCAGGATGGTAAGGTCAACAATTTTGTCATGAATGATAAGTGCGCCGCAGGCACAGGACGCTTTCTGGAGGTCATTGCCGATTCTCTTGGTATTCCTCTTGCGAAGCTTGGCGAGATTTCTCTTTCTGCCGAAAAACCCGCAGAGATCAGCAGCACCTGCACAGTTTTTGCCGAACATGAGGTGACCAACCAGCTTGTAAATGGCGAGTCTGTGGCCAATCTTATCGCCGGTGTCCATCTGTCTGTTGCCACACGGGTCTATTCGCTGATAAGGAAACTGAAGATCGAACCCGATGTGGCTATTACCGGCGGCGGCGCCAAAAACATCGGTTTGGTAAAGGCATTGGAAGAAAAATTCGGATATCCCATCCTCGTACCGCCGGAACCTCTGATTACAGGGGCGCTCGGAGCCGCATTGATAGGCAAAGACGTATATGAAAAGTATGCCCGCGAGGGACAGACGCCCACGAGGTGCGGTCGCGGTTTAGAGGAGGCAAGATTCTTCTCATGAGGTTCGACGCATGACATACGTGCTCGGTATTGATGCCGGCTCGGCATATTCAAAGGCTGTAGTCTGTGAAGACGGTATCCTCCGGTCTTATGCCGTTATCCCTTCAGGGGGAGATTACAAGGAATCATCGAGAAAAGTCTCCGAGGAAGCCCTTAAAAAAATAGGCCTCACTATGGATGGTATCTCTTATAAAGTTGCCACCGGGTACGGGTCTGCAATGGTGATTGATACCACTGACCAGTCTGCTACCGACATGTCCTGTCATGCTGCCGGGATTCACCAGTATTTTCCCACAGTACGGACGGTCATTGACATAGGGGCCCAGTTCAGCAGGGTGATTCGTCTCGATGACACGGGAGGCATTACAAATTTTATTATGAATGAGAAATGTGCCGGAGGGAGCGGAAAGTTTCTCCAGATCACGGCACGGATACTCCACATCACGCTCGACGAGATCGGTCCACTCTCTCTGACCGCCACCAAGCCGGTTGACTTTACAACAGCCTGTGCGGTATTTGCGGAATCAGAAGCAGTGTCACGTATAGCAGAAGGGGCAAGTCCCGGCGATATTCTTGCCGGTATTCACAAGGCCATGGCGTCAAAAATCGTCACCCTTGTCACCCGTGTAGGACTTGTCAATGATTGCGCGGTCACTGGTGGAGGTGCAAAAGACATAGGCCTCGTGAAGGCCATAGAAGCGGAGCTTGGCACCCCCGTCTTCGTAGCCGATGAACCCCAGATAACAGCCGCATTAGGAGCAGCCATCCTCGCGCTGCAGTAATTTTTCCAAAAGATAATTGAACAATGAATTAAGCTCAAGTGGCTGGTTGTGTTCTGTAGCAGGACGACGGCTTGGAGGGGAAAGTCCATATGCGCGCTCTGCCGTGCCTTACGCCTTTCGAGATACATAAGTATAGTCTCCGGCCAGTAAGACACACCAGCCCATCGCATCTGACTCTTTCCCCTCCAAGCCGTCGTCCACCACAAGCCGGGACAAGTCCCGGCAATAGTCGAGGAGTATACGTTGCCACTGCTTCGCCGAAAACGATTTTATTTTAATTATTTTCAGTGCATCCGATGGTTTAACGGGGGTTATGTCTATTGCCTGAAATATTTCGAATTAAAATAATGATGTCCCCCAACTGTCCTTGACGTTTGATTGCAACAATAAAATAATATAAGCAATTGGTAGTATAAAATGCTTGCATTAAGCGTTATATATGATATAATTGGTCATATATTATCCTAATAGCTTGGATAATAAGGAGGTATTATGGAAAGCATAAGGCTGATTGAAGTTTATGTAGATGGTTACAAAAACCTAAGCGAATGCTTAGCACCTTTTAATAACTTCAATGTGCTCGTTGGTCCCAACAACAGTGGAAAGAGCAATTTTGTTGAAGTTTTCACATTTGTTAGAGGTTTAATTTCTGGAAGTGATGATTTTCGCAAAGCTATATTTGAACGAGGAGTCGCCCCACGTGGAGATGCGACAATTTGCCATGCGCACACCGATATTTGTAAACCCATCACGATTCGATTTGCTATGGAAGTCGCCGATGAATCAACACAGACAATTGACGTCGAATATACGCTAACTGTCCAGTGCCGCCCATATTGGGTAAAGGAAATAGAATTACCAAATGATAAGTTGGGTTTTATAAGTGAACAGGTTACGTACAAGAACAAAAAAAAGACTGGTAAAGCGATAGTACTAATTAAGCGTACTATGGGTGAGATGCATGCGAGGAAGAGCAATGCAACTTTTGCGGCGCAGAATCTCGAAGCGTATAGCTCATGCCTGAGTGTCACGAGAACGATCTACCCAAAGTTCGACGGACTTGATGCAAACTTTGCGTTAATATACGTATCTCTTATAAGATTATTGACTAGTGCGCAACTTAACCTGTCATCAAGCCAACTTAGACAGGATTTGGATTCAGGGAAAAGGTCAAAAGGTTACAAAGTTGTTTCTTTCGATCTATTGGGAGCGATAGCCGATCTCCACGAAAATAAGGAACTTTTTGAAGAGTTTAAAAACACCTTGTGCCAGATACTGGACTTTGAAGATATAACGTTCAAGACCATTAAGGTTCCAGATAAGATTAGAAAGGACACAAAAGATGTACCCGAAGTATTCCACCTTTTCAACTTGAAATTACCTCATTGTCCATACAGTAGCATGAGTAATTACTCGGACGGCACCTTTCTTGTGGTGGCCCTGCTCGTCACCGTCCTTTCGCAAACAAAAGACGATGTTCTCACGCTTATTGAAGAGCCAGAGAACTCTTTACACCCGAAAGCATTAAAAACGCTTATTTCGTATTTGAAACAACGATCTCACGAGAAGCAAATTCTTATCACAACTCACTCTTCTTATTTGCTTAACAATGTAAGCCCCGAAGATGTTATTGTGGCTCGTATTAAAGAAAATGGCGATACTGCGTTCGAAAAGATATCAAATTTGAAAGAACTTCACAAACGACTTTCGAGGGGATTCGTTAGTTTTGGCGACCTCTTACATGATGACTTCAGAGACGAGTAACGAATTATGAAGCCGGCCTCAGGTAAGAGAAAGGATATTAGTGAAGTAACTGCTCTCATTTTTGTGGAAGGAGACACAGAAGAGGAGTTCTATCAAGTGATATTTGATAAGTACCTTAAGGGCTTGCGTAAGAAAATGTGGAATCTTGGTGGTAACTTCGATATCTCTCGGAAAGTCTTGGATAAAACATTTTCTTTTTTGGATCTGCATCGCAATAGCGCGGTACGGGTATATTGTTGCATTGATCGAGAGAGCAGAGAGCACAACCCACCCCTTGATATCGATCTTCTGCTTGAGACCTTCAGTAAATACCACCAAACAAAACGTCGTGTCTTAAGCGTCGACGGGATAATAGCAACGCAGATGATTGAATCATGGTTTTTTCATGATATAGAAGGAATTTACAAATTTTTGTCAGCTCCAAAGTCGGCGAGAGGAAATCATAAATTCAAACCGGTTGAGAAGCTAACTCATATCGACCTTGCAAGGCTTTTTAAGAAGCATGGAAAGTCTTATATCAAGGGCAAGAGGTGTCACAATTTTATCAAAAATCTTGATATCGAGAAAATCATTGCCGCTTGCGAGGAACTCCAGCGAGGAATAAAGTTGATTCTCGACAACAGTGATCGCAGACAATGATGAAATGTTGACATTTGAAGTTTCAAATCTTGCTCTGTATCTTATTTTTGCTTAATAGGCATCCTCCTTTCTGTCATCAATTGAAATCATTGCGACTATCTTTTCTTTTTCATCAATAATATAGAAAAACCTGAAGCTTCCTATGCTGTATCGCCATCTTTCAGGTTCATAACCACGAAGTTTTTTTAACGTTTTTACCAAAATGTGGTTCTTGCTTTAGCTGAGGGGAGACATACTCTTCAATTTTCTTATCAAGTTTTTTCCGGATCTGTGATTCTACTTTATCAAGCTACTTCAAAAATTCGGCTGTCAGGAAAATCCGATACATCAGATGAATCGACCGCTACGATTCTTGTAATCCTCGATCCCTTTGTCCGTTGAATCCTTCAACGCAGTATTGGAGTTTATCTCCGCCATCTCGAATTCATCAACAAATTCAATTTCGTTAATATAACGTAATGCCGTTGTTTCGATAAAATTAGAAAGAGGTCGGTTCTCTTGATCGGCTATTGTCTTGAAGGTGTTGTATACTGCATCGTCAAGTCTGCGTGTTACTACTTTTGCCATAATTCACCTCCTGAATGCAATATATTCTCAAATAGGTTATAAATCAATGGTAGAGAATGCAACGAGTATATAGGGGGAAGTGGAGTCAAATCTTTATTCTTCACAATGGATATTCTTTTGCAGAAAAAACGAGGATATTTTGCCAGCAAAAGCATAGAGGCGGTAAACCTTCTATCAAGGATAACGATTTAACCCAGGCTCCTCCCAACACACCATTCACCATTCACCATTCACCATTCACCATTCACCATTCACCATTCACCATTCACCATTCACCATTCACCATTCACCATTCACCATTCACCATTCACCATTCACCATTCACCATTCACGGCCTTTAAGCTCTATGCGCTTAACGATTGACGATTTATGGTCTTAGTGGTAAAAAGAAGGCAGACAATTATCATTCAGGAGGAATTCCCATGAAGAAAAGGTTCCTATATACCATTTTAGCAATTACCATTTTTATATGCTCTGCCTTGGCAGCTCCGGTTTTTGCAGATGCGCAGCAGCAGATCACAAACGAGAAGATTGATGAAATCGTCACCAGGATGATGAAGGAGAAACATATCCCCGGGCTCTCCATAGCCATATCCATGCCGGGAAGAATCATCGAGAAGAGTTACGGTATGGCCAATGTGGAATATAATATTCCCCTGGAAAGAGATTCAGTCTTTGAAATCGGATCAATCTCGAAAACCTTTACCGCTATAGGTATCCTCATGCTTCAGGAAAAGGGAATGTTAAACGTTAATGACAGGCTTACGAAATACTTCCCCCAATACCAGGGGTGGCACGAAATCACCCTTAAGCACCTCCTCCAGCATACATCGGGCATCAAGGAAATGACGGACACAGAACCCTTCAAAAGCAGCCAGCAGAAAGACTGGACCCCTCAGGAGGTCATCGCGCGGATGGCGCTGGAGCCTCTTGGTTTTGAACTGGGACAAAAGGCACAGTACAGCAATATAGGCTGCATTATCCTGGGGGTGGTCATTGAAAAAGTGACAGGGATTTCCTTCAGCGATTTCCTCTCCAAAATGATCGTAAAACCTCTCGGCATGACCCACACCATGCTCGGTAGCAAGAGCGCCATTATTCCCAAACGGGTTTCCGGTTATGTCTATACCGGCCAACTTATGAACGCTCCATACGCAAGCCTCATACTGCCCTATGCGAGCGGCGGCATAACTTCGACCCCTTCTGATCTGATCAGGCTTACTAAGGTCTTCGAAGCAAAAGCGCTTCTCACTAAGCAGTCAATAAGCGATATGTTTGCCCCGGCTTTCCTCAGTGACGGGACCCGGTATGTGTCTTCCGGCACGGGCATCCGTATCACCTTCGGGTATGGCCTTGATTCTGTTGTGATGAACAACAGAATTGTTCCCGCCAAGACAGGAGGCATATCAGGGTTTAACTCCTATTTTGCCTATTATCCCGAATCACGGACCATGGTTGCTTTGACGGCAAATCTTGACAATAGTCTGAGAAGTCTGATCATGATCGTGGATGCCCTTTTTGGTTTGCAGGATAAATAATTCCATTTACTACTCGCTATTCCCGATTATCGTTTTTCAATCAAAAATATGAATGAAAAGATATGTAAATTGTAATACAGATATATCACAATAATGTAAAACAATTTTAGTTGATCAATAACTATTCGAAATAACTGATAAAAAAATAATTAAAAGTTATGCTTAATTAAATTAGCCTTTAACCGATAATAATTTAACACCAATTAGAGGGTCAATAAAGGCCCTGAGTATAAATGTTTGCTGAAATGTATTTGCAGCATGGCATTAAACAGTTCATAGATAGCTGATTTATGACAGAACCACGATATGTATGGTTTCTGAAAATAACAATAAAAAAAGGAGGTATGATTATGAAAAGTATGGTTCGTTTTGGGGTTCGGGTATTTGCAGCTTTATTGGTCTGCCTATTTCTTACAATAGCAGTTCCTGTAAAAAGTTTTTCCAGTTACTGCTCAGGAGATAGTGTGGCAATGTGGCTTTATTTGGCTGAAGGGACAACGGTAAATATTTACATGGATGGTTTTTAACAAATAATCGACAGTGTTAACAGTCACACCGGCAAAGCGTTTTTCGCTTTGCCGGTTTTTTTGTTTAAGTCAACAACAGTTTCGCGACAGGAAAACAAAATTTAAGCCTTGAAAGAGCAGTTCGGATGTGATCTACGATTCCCGGCCCTTTAGATCTCGGTGTCTTTTTCTATGAGCTGCACGCTTTGTCCTTTGTCCTGTATTCGCCCCCCCCCATTTGCAAAATGGACTGATATACGCTATACTTAAAGCACCAAATTAAGTACTTAAGGAGGTATCGATATGAATACTGTTGCGGCACAGGACATAAAGCGGCGGGGAATGAAGGCTGTGGATGAGATTATTAATGAAGGCCCGGTCCATGTTATTAAGAACAATAAGCCGCAGTATGTGATTCTTTCAGAAGAGCTCTACGGTGAACTCATAGAAGAACAGAGTGCCGCGTACGTTGCACGGGTACGGGCCTCACTGGAGGACGTGAAAGCTAAACGGCTACGGACATTCAGGAACGCTGAAGATTTGCTCAGGGCAATCGAAAAGGAAGACTGATGATGTACACTATTCAAACTACGGATCAGTTTCTTCGGCAGGCGAAGAAGTTCTTTAAGAAGCACCGTGATCTCAAAGCGCGTTTCGGGAAACTGGTCACGGCCCTGACCAGGGACCCCTTCCAACCCACGCTTGAACTGCACCCCCTTACCGGGAAGCTTGAAGGCATCTGGGCCGTCAGCCTTACTTACAAGTATCGTGTTACATTGACGCTCATGATTATGGAGAAAGAGATCATCTTCCTTGATATAGGCAGTCATGATGAGGTATATGCGGGAAAGTAATGTTGATTTACACATGCCGATAGACAACCGCTACCGCTCTTTGTCCTCCACGATTTACCATTCCCGGTTTCCGATTCCCGGTCTTTTATCCTTGCATTCCCCCCCTTTTTGTGTTTGATAGCATTTGAAAAGAAATATTTGGAATTGGAAACAGAAAAACTGATGATTTGTGATCTTGCCACGGAATAATTTCCTAACTTGTTTGGAGCCCTTAAGAGATGTGGTATAATTTTTGAGATACATAGCAGGGAGTTTAAAATGTTAAATACGGTTAAAATGGGTCTGAATCGTGAGGAATTGATAAAAGCAATAAAGGCCATAAAGGCCATGAAAAAGAAAGATAGGGATGTTTTTCTTGAAGATCTCCTTGCGGCTACTTCGCCTGTATATCTGAAAAGCATAAGAGAAGGAAGGGCGGATTATAAATCTGGAAAGACTAAAACACATAAAGAGGTTTTCGGGCAGTGAAATATAGATTTATATTTACTCAGCGGGCAGAAAGAGACGTAAAAAGCTTGATCACATTACGAAGAAAAGAATTGGTAAGACACTACTACGTTTCTTAGACAGCCCCCTTGATTATGCTGAATCCTTGACAGACTCAAGTCTTGGAGCCTACCGATTTAGAATTGGCGATTATAGAGTGGTTTTTGATATTGAAAGCAAAGATATTGTGGTATTAAGAATTGGTCACGGGTGAGAACTTTACAAGAGATAATAGACACACTTTAGAGAGCTTGCCGGAGATCAACAGGTCTGGAAGAAAAACAAATTATTGTATGGGGATTAAGAAAAATACAGAAAATATTTTTCAATATTTTAAGAATAGAAAATCCTTTACCACAAACGACGTGTACAGTTTTTTCTCTCAAGACGAACCCGATATTAAAAGGGCAACGGTAAACTGGCGAATTTACGAGCTGGCCCGACAGGGTTTTTTCAAAAGAATCGGCCGAGGGACCTATGTTTTAGGCAAGGAAATTGGCTTTTCACCCACCCTGTCAAAAAAGCACAAAATTATGTTTTCCCGTATAAAAAAGCAGTTTCCTCTTATTGCCTTTTGTTGTTGGCACACATCGGCCTTAAAAGAATTTTTTCAGCATCTGGCGGAAAATGATTTTCTGCTCGTTGAAGTGGAGCGTGAGGCTATGGATGCTGTTTTCCATTTCGTCAAAGAAACCAATAAAAACACTTTCAAAGAACCATCGCGGGATGCCATGGAAAATTATGTTTTTGACGGTAAGGACGCTGTCATTGTCAAACCCCTGATCAGCGAAGCGCCGCTTCAAGATGTTGATAATATAACCGTGCCGACCATAGAAAAGATTCTTGTCGATCTTGTTGCCGATTCAGAAGTTTTATTTTTCTTGCAGGGCAACGAAATCCTGAATATTTTTGGTAATGCTATGGAGAAATTTACAATT